>CAYQZO010000161.1:0-5157 GCA_964421925.1 uncultured Acidimicrobiaceae bacterium | reverse complement strand
GAGGGCGAGTCGTGGACCCCGCGACCGGTGACCATCGTCGACGCCCCGAGGGACAAGCAGCTCGACATCGAGATTGTCGTTCCCGTGGCCGACATGACCAGGCCCGAGCTGAGCGCGCCGCCCGGCACCGACCCCGACGATCCGGCGCACCGCTCCATCTGGCCTGCGGTCTATCCGAGGCTCCTCGAGCTGCTGCAGCAACATCGCTCGACCATCTTCTTCGTCAACTCCCGTGGCCTGGCGGAGCGCCTCGCCGCCGAGCTCAATCGGCTCGCCGGCGACGAGGTGGTTCGATCCCACCACGGGTCGGTGTCTCGGGAACAGCGCATCGAGATCGAAGACCGGCTGAAGGGCGGTGCGCTGCGGGGAGTAGTTGCCACGAGCACCCTCGAACTCGGCATCGACATGGCCGCGGTCGATCTCGTCGTGCTCGTCGAGTCGCCGAGCTCGGTCGCTCGCGGATTGCAGCGGGTCGGTCGAGCCGGGCACCAGGTCGGTGCGCCGTCGATCGCCAAGGTGTTCCCCAAGCACCGCGGCGACCTGCTGGAGACCGCGGTGGTCGTCGAGCGGATGTACGAGGGCGCAATCGAGGAGACGGTCGTCCCTCGCAATCCGCTCGACGTGCTCGCCCAACAGATCGTGGCCATCGCCGCCGACAGCACCATCTCGGCCGATGAGCTCTACCAGCTCGTCTGCCGTGCCATGCCCTACCGCGACCTGACCCGTCCGGTGTACGAGTCGGTGCTCGACATGCTCTCCGGGCGTTACCCCTCAGATGAGTTCGCCGAGCTTCGGCCTCGCATCACATGGGACCGCGTGACCGGGGCCATCGAGGGGCGTGGCAACGCGCGCATGCTTGCCGTGACCAACCCGGGAACCATCCCCGACCGGGGCCTGTACCGGGTGGTACTCCCCGATGGAGGCCGGGTCGGTGAGCTCGACTAGGAGATGGTCTACGAATCCCGCCCCGGAGACACCTTCGTCCTCGGATCGTCGGCGTGGCGTGTCGATGACATCACGCTCGACCAGGTGGTGGTGACCCCGGCGGCCGGAACCGCCAACGCCCGCCTCCCCTTCTGGCACGGCGACGCTCCCGGCCGGCCGCTCGAGCTCGGGAGGGCCGTTGGCGCCTTCACGCGAAGGATCGGCGGCCTGGACGGAGATGCCGCGGTGGACGTGCTCACCACCGAGTACCGGCTCGACCCGTGGGCTGCGGCCAACCTCGCCGGCTTCATCGCCGAAGAACGAGCCGCGACCGGGGCACTGCCCACCGACACCACCATCGTCGTGGAGCGGTTTCGCGACGAGATCGGCGACTGGAGAGTCGCCGTCCTCACCCCCTTCGGGGCAAGGGTGCACGGCCCGTGGGCGCTCGCCGCACGCCGCAAGTACCGCGACACGCACGGGACGCAGGTGGACATGATCTGGGCCGACGACGGGATCCTGTTCCGGTTCCCCGACGTGGACGATCCCCCCGACGTCGCCGACCTGATCATCGACCCCGAGGAGATGGAGGAGATCCTCGTCGCCGAGGTCGCCGACTCGGCGCTGTTCGCATCGCGCTTCCGGGAGGCGGCAGCGCGTTCGCTGCTCCTTCCCAAGCGGCGCCCCGGGAGCAGAACCCCGCTCTGGCAGCAGAGGAGGAGGGCGGCGAGCCTGCTCGAGGTCACCCGCAAGCACGGCACCTTTCCCGTAGTGCTCGAGACCTACCGGGAGGTGCTCCAAGACCACTTCGACCTGCCTGCGCTTGCCGAGGTGCTCACCGACATCCAAAGCCGGCGGACCCGCATCGCCAACGCCGACCTGACCGGGCCGAGCCCCTTTGCGTCGTCGCTGACGTTCGACTTCGTGGCGGCGTTCATGTACGAGTACGACGCTCCCCTCGCCGAGCGGCGGGCGATGGCCCTCACGCTCGACCGCGCCCTCCTCGCCGAGCTGCTCGGTGAGCCCGCGTTTCGCGACCTGCTCGATCACGACGTCATCGGAACCATCGAGGAGGAGCTCCAACACCTCGCGCCGGAGCGGCGGGCGTCGAGCGCCGACGCCGTGCACGACATGCTCCGCGACCTCGGCCCCCTGCTCCGAGAGGAGATCGCCTCACGGGTGACGTCACCGGAGCTGGTCGACGAATGGCTCGTCGAGCTCGAGACATCGCGCCGGCTGCTGCCGGTCACAGCTGGAGGCCGGCCGAGATACGCCGCCATCGAGGACGCCGCCCGCCTCCGCGACGGCCTCGGGATCGCACTCCCCCAGTCGGTGCCGGGAGCTTTCCTGGAGCCGGTGCCCGACCCGACCGGGGACGTCGTAGCCCGCTACGCACGCACCCACGGGCCGTTCACGGCGAACGAGGCTGCCACCGCCCTCGGCTTGCCCGTCGGCGTCGTCGCCGAGGTTCTCGCCCGTCTGGAGCGCGACGACCGCGTGGCGAGCGGCGCATACCGGCCCGGTGGCCTCGAGCACGAGTGGGTGGACACCGAGGTCTTGCGGCGGTTGCGGCGGCGGAGCCTCGCCGTGCTCCGCTCCGACGTCGAAGCCGTGGACGCGCCCGCGCTGGCCCGCCTCGTCCCCGCCTGGCAGCACGTCGGCGCCGAGGGCAGCGGCTCCGACTTGGTCGACACCGTCGTCGCCCAGCTCCGCGGCGCCGCGGTGCCGGCCTCCATTCTGGAGAGCGACGTACTGGCCGGGCGGGGCGTGTCCACAGGACTCGACTCGTTGCTGGCAACGGGAGACCTGGTGTGGATCGGGCGCGGGCCGCTCGGAACGCGGGACGGGCGGCTTGCCCTCTACCCGCGCCGGATGGTCCCGCTGCTCGTGCCCGAGCCCGCGGACGAGCCGCCGCAGGGACCGCTCCACGAGGTCATCCGGCGCTGGCTCGAGGCCAAGGGCGCCTCCTTCTTCGCCGATCTGTATCACGCCGCCGGTGGTGGCAACCCCGACGACGTGCTCGATGCCCTGTGGGACCTGGTGTGGGCAGGGGAGGTCACCAACGACACGCTCGCTCCGCTGCGAGCACTGATCGCCCCGCGCCGGGGAAGGCCGAGTCCACGCCTGCCGCTCAGCTCCGGCTCACCACCGGCGGGGAAGGGCCGGTGGTACCAAACCGCCGAGCTCCTCGGCCCGACGCCGTCCGCAGAAGAACGGGGTGCTGCCCTCGCCGAGATGCTGCTCGACCGCCACGGGATCGTGACCAGGAGCCTCGCCCTGGCCGAGGGGGTGGGCGGCGGGTTCAACACGCTGTATCCGGTGTTGTCGGCGATGGAAGATGCGGGCCGGGTGCGCCGCGGCTACTTCGTCGACGGCCAGGGCGGTGCCCAATTCGCCCACCCCGGCGCCGTCGACCGGCTCCGCGGCCAGCCGGACACCGGGATGGTGGTCCTGGCGGCCGCCGATCCGGCCAACACCTACGGAGCCGCCCTCCCCTGGCCCGAGCACGAGACGTCACGGCCCGCTCGCCGCGCCGGTGCCTACGTCGTGCTGTCGAACGGTGATCTGGTCGCCTACGTGGACAAGGGCGGCCGAAGCGCCCTCGCCTTCACCGACGATCGGGAGACGTTTGCCGCTGCGCTCGCGCTTGCCGCGCCCCGCTATCGCCGGATGACGCTCGCCAAGATCGACGGCGCAGCCGTGGCGAGCTCGCCGTGGAGCGAGGTGCTCGTCTCGGCCGGCTTCGTCACCGGCTACAAGGGCCTCACGTTCGAGCCACATCGCTGACCGGTACCCTTTCCTCATGGGCGACGACAAGACCATCTCCGTAGACGAGGCGCTCGCTGAGATCACGCAGATCATCGACCGGCTGAACGCGATGGGGGCCAACGCCCCAGGGCGGGCGCGGCTCGTCGCCCGCCGCGACGAGCTGCGCAGAGCGGCCCGGGATGCGGCGGTGGCGTCCCGCTCCGACGATGCGCTCCGCTACGAGCGCGACCAAGCCAGGCGCCGGCTCGACGAGCTCGACGAGACCCTGATCAAGCCGTCGTGGGCGGAGCGGCAGCCCTCCAAGTGGGTGAACGATCCGGGGGCGTATGCCCACCGCATCAACGAGATGCTGGAGGCACAGACCGAAGCCGAGCGCGAAGAGCTCCTGCGGCGCATCGCGGAGATCGACGCGCAGCTCGGCAACGACTCCTGACCGTCGCGCGGATGCCGGTACCCGAGCTGCACATCCGACCGGGCAATCCCGACTTCCTCGACCTGCCCTGGGACCTTCCCGTCGAGGCGTGGGGAGACCACGAGCGGATCGTCGACATGCCCGCCGGGATTCACCGGCATCCGGTGGTGTTCGTCGCTTACGACGAGGGCGTCTACGCCATCAAGGAGCTGCCCGTCGCCGTCGCCGACCACGAGTTCCGGACCCTGCTGCGACTCGCAGAACGCACCAAGCGAAGCACCCGTCCTGCGGGTCTGGCCAAGCGTCCCTGGCTCGACGCGGGAGACGAAGGCGCCGGGGTCGTCATCACCCGCTTCGTCGAATATGCGTTCCCCTACCGTGAGCTCGTGTCGGGCGGCGGGTTCGGCAAGCGCCGCGTCCAGATGCTCGACGCCTTCGCCGGCCTGCTCGTCGAGCTTCACCTCGCCGGTTGCTTCTGGGGCGACTGCTCCCTGTCCAACGTGCTGTACCGCTGGGATGCCGGGGCCATCGAAACGGTGATGGTGGATGCAGAGACCTCCCAGCTCTACACCTCGATCAGCGACGGGCGCAGAGAGGAAGATCTCGAAATCATGCGGGAGAACCTCGCCGGCGGCATGGCGGACATCGCCGCCGCGGCGGGCAAGGGCCTGGACGATGCCGACCTGGAGATCGGCGAAGCGGTCACCGAGCGGTACCAGGCGCTGTGGGAGGAGCTCAACCGAGAACTCGTGATCCAGCCCGACGAGCGTTACTTGATCCGGGAGCGCATCGACCGGCTCAACGAGCTCGGCTTCGCCGTCGCCGACGTCGAGGTCTATCCCGACGGCGATGCGAGCCGGGTCCGCATCGAGGTCGAGGTCTGGGGACGGACCTTCCACTCGGACCGCCTACGCGAGCTGACCGGAATCGACGCATCGGAGAACCAGGCGCGAACGATCCTCGCCGACATCACCCGAAGCGAGGCCGCCCCCGGCGGTTCGGGCTCGCTCACCGGGAAGGTCCCTGAGAACTTCAGCTGCGATCTGGTAGTC
>CAYQZO010000160.1:0-5197 GCA_964421925.1 uncultured Acidimicrobiaceae bacterium | reverse complement strand
CCGTACCTGTCCATGCTGGAGAACGGCAAGCGGGAGCCCAAGCTGGGCCTCATCAACGATCTCGCCGTCGCCCTCGAGGTGAGCGCCGGCGAGCTCCTCGACGTCGAGGCGCCCAGCCGACGCGCCCACCTGGAGATCACCCTGGAGCGGATCCAACAGGAGCAGGCCTACCAGGACCTCGGGCTTCCCTACCTCAAGGCGTCGGCCAGGCTGCCCGACGCCGCCATGGAGCACGTGGTGCGGTTGTACGACGAGCTGCGGGGTCGGGACGGGTCGGCTCCGTTCACCCGTGACGAGGCCCGGGCCGCCAACGCCGAGTTGCGCGCCGAGATGCGGGGCAAGGGGAACTACTTCCCCGAGATCGAGGCGCTCGCCGCCGAGGCGGTGGCGGGCATCGGCTACGAGGGGACGGGGGCGATGACGAAGGGCGACATGAACGCCCTCGCCTCCCTCTACGGCTTCAAGGTGATCAGGACCCATGACGTGCCTGCGACCGTCCGTTCGGTTACCGATCTGGCCAACCGCCGCATCTACGTGCCGGGTCGTGACGACTTCGACCCGGGTCGGACTCGTTCGGTCGTGCTGCAGACGCTCGGCCACTTCGCCCTCGACCACGGCGAGCCGGCCGACTTCGCCGAGTTCCTCCGCCAGCGAGTCGAGACCAACTACTTCGCGGGGGCGGTGCTCATGCCCGAGGTTGCCGCCGTGCCGTTCCTCACCGAGGCCAAAGCGGCGCGGAACCTCTCGGTGGAGGACCTCAAGGACCACTTCTTCGTGTCGTACGAGATGGCGGGGCACCGTTTCACCAACCTGGCCACGCAGCACCTCGATCTGGAAACCCACTTCGTCCGCTCCGACGAGCTCGGGATCATCTGGAAGGCCTACGAGAACGACGGGGTGCCCTTCCCGCGCAACTCGGTGGGAGCAATCGAGGGCCAGCGCCTGTGCCGGGAGTGGGGAACGCGCCGGGCCTTCACCTCGGAGTCGCGCTACGCCATCCACTACCAGTACACCGACACCCCGGCGGGCACGTACTGGTGCGCCACCTTCGTCGAGGACGAGTTCGGGCCGCCCATGGCGATCACCACAGGGGTTCGCTTTGCCGACGCCAAGTGGTTCCGCGGCTGGGATACCAAGCGCCACTCCGTATCGCAATGTCCGAACGGATCGTGCTGCGACCCCGCCACCGTCGCCGCGGAGCGCTGGGAGGGCAAGGTGTGGTCCTCGGTGCGTCCCAACAGCCACGTGCTGGCCGCCATGCCGGTGGAGACCATCCCGGGGGTGGACCAGGCGGAGATCTACGAGTTCCTCGATCGGCACGAAGCCGAGATGCTGCGCTAAAGGACGCCCGACCAGTCGTGGGCGAAGGCGGCGAACCCGCCGCCGGTGTGCCACAACACCACGTCGCGATCGGTGTCGAGCGCGTCGAGGGACGCTTTCAGCCCGACCAGGGCCTTACCGGTGTAGGTGGGGTCGAAGATCAGGCCGGTGAGACGGGTCGCCTCCACCTGAACGGTGAGCTCCTCGTCGCGAGCTACCCCGTACCCACCACCGATGAACTCGTCGGTGATGCGCCACCGGATGGCACGGGGCATCGACCCGAAGCGCTGATCGGCCTCGTCGAGCAGATCGGTGATGCGGGCGGTGAGCTCGTGGGCAGGGTCACCAACGGACACACCGACCAGTTCGGCGTCGAGGCCCTCTGCCGAGCCGCGAATGAGCCCGGCCGTCGTTCCCGCGCTCGAGGCGGCGTGCCAGATCACGGGGGCGCGCACCGACTCTTCCTCGAACTGGACGGCGGCCTCGGTCATGGCGGCGACGAACCCCTGCATACCGATCGCATCGGAGGCGCCCTCGGGTATCACCCAGGCGTGGGGCTCTTCGGCAGCGGCCTCGGCCATCAGCTCGTCCCGCGACGCGTACTCGTCGGGAGTGATGAACCGGCAGTCGGCGCCGGCGAGCCGTTGCAGCAGATGATTGCCGGTGATCTCGGCGGGCGGCGCTCCGTCCGGTGTCCGCAGGTAGAGGATGGTGCGCAGGCCGAGGTGGTCGGCGGCGAGCGCGGTCGCCCGGCAGTGGTTGGACTGGAGGGCTCCGCAGGTGATCACCGTGTCGGCCTCCACCTCGAGCGCGGCGCCGAGGTGGAACTCGAGCTTGCGCACCTTGTTGCCGGAGAGCCCGAACCCGGCCAGATCGTCGCGTTTCACCCAGATCCGGGGACCGCCCCACGCCCCGGTGAGGCGCGGGGCGGGCTGCAATGGTGTGGGAAGCCGGGCGAGCGGGACACGAGCCATGCCCGGACAGTAGAGCGGCGAGCGACGAGCGGCGAGCTAGGGGCTGGTGGCGGGAACGATGCGGAACAGCGACCCTTCCTGGTTGGCGATGAGGATCTCCCCGTCGCCGTCGACGCCGAAGGTGGTGAGGTGCCCGGCCCGGCCGAGGTCGGGCTCCCAGTCGTACTGGGCCACCACGCTCGCGCCGTCGTACACGAGCGACCGCACCCACCCGACGCAGAAGTCACCGTAGAAGTAGTGGCCGGTGAGTTCGGGGAGCGCCGTGCCCCGGTACACCGGCCCTCCCACCACGGCGCACAATCGCTGATGCTTGATGGTGAGCGTGGGCGCCACGAGCCCATCGGTGTCGCAGGACTCGGCCTCGTAGCAGGCGTCGCCCTCGAGGATCGACCAGCCCAGGTTGGCCCCGCCGGCGTCGATGGGAAGGATGTTGACCTCTTCCCAGTCGTACTGGCCGACGTCGGCGATGTAGGCGAAGCCGGCGTCGAAGGTGATGCGCCAAGGGTTGCGCAGCCCGTAGGCCCACACCTCGGGCGACCCCTCACCGGACGCCACGAACGGGTTGTCGGGCGGCACGGCGTACGGGTCATAGGCGTCGACGTCGATCCGGGTCACGGTGCCGAGCAGGTTCATCGGGTTCTGGGCGTTCCCCCTGGGGTCTCCGATGTCGCCGCCGTCGCCGAGACCGACCCAGAGATAGCCGTCCGGTCCGAAGGTGAGGGCCCCACCTTGGTGGTAGTAGTGGGGTTGCTCCACGGTGAGCACGGGTGCGGAGCTCGTCGGATCGATCGCTCCGTCCCGTACCTGGAACCGGTCGATGCGCACATCCTGGGAGTGGTCGGTGTAGATGACGAAGAGCCGGGAGCCGGTGCCGTCGAAGGCGAGCCCGAGCAACCCCTGCTCCAGGTTTTCGCTCAGCACCCGGTCCCGGAGGTCGAGCACCACCCCTTCGATCGTGTCGTTACGCAGCGCCCGGACGGTGCCGCCCTTCTCGGCGACGAAGAGGCGGTCGTCGCCCGGCCTGGTGGCGAGCGCCACCGGTTCATCGAGGGCGTCGGTGATCAGCTGCAGCGAGAGCTTGGGGAGCGCAGCGGCCGGAACCGTTCCCGGGTCGGTCAGGATCAGTTGCGCGGTGGTTCCCGGGCCGGTCGGCGGCTCGGGGGCGGGCGTGCCGGCGCAAGCGGCAGCCACGACCGCTCCTACCAGCAGCAACACCAACCGCCTCATCGTTCGGGACGCTAGGTGTTCGGGCGCCGTATGGGAGACTGTGCGCCGTGCCATTCACTCAGGTCGAGGACACCGCCTTCTATCACGAGGAACGCGGCGACGGGCCGGTCGCCCTTTTCATCCACGGCTTTCCGTTCGACGCCACCATGTGGACCGAGCAGCTGGATGCAGCCGCTCCGCTGCGGCGGTGCATCGCCATCGACCTGAGGGGATTCGGGCGGACCGGCCGCACCACCCGCCGGGTGCTGACCATGGAGGACCATGCCGACGACCTCGCCGCCTTCCTCGACAAGAACTCGCTTGTCACCCCGGTCGACGTCGTCGGGCTGTCCATGGGCGGCTACGTCGCGCTCGCCTTCACCCAGCGCCATCCCGACCGGGTGCGGAGCCTCGGCCTCGTCGACACCAAATCCACGGCCGACAGCGAACAAGCGAGGGCGCTGCGAGACGTGAGCGCTGCCCTGGCGGTCCGGGAGGGGGCCGCAGCGCTTGTCATCGGGATGCTCGACTCCTTGCTCGCCGAGGACGCGGCGCCGTGGGTTCGCGCCCGGGTGCGCACCATGATCGAGACCACCCCGGTCGAGACCATCGTCGCCGCTCTCGAGGGCATGAAGCAGCGACCCGACCGCACCCAGGTGCTCGCACATACCCAGGTCCCGGTCGCGGTGGTGGTGGGGGAAGAGGATCAGCTCTCGCCGGTCGCCGAAGCCGAGCACATGGCGGGCACCGCTCCCAACGGCATGCTGACCGTCGTCCAGGGTGCGGGGCACATGGCGCCGATCGAGCAGCCCGACGCGGTTGCGTCGGCGCTGCGCCCGCTGTTCATGAGCCAGTAGTCAAGAGGAGACGGTTTGACCGGTGACATCGCCGGCTATGCGGGGATCGACGACACGGAGTACCGGAGACGGATCCGGGCCTGGACCCTGTACGACTGGGCCAACTCGGCCTTCGCCACCACCATCCTTGCTGCGGTCCTGCCCGTCTACTACTCCCAGGTGGCAGGGCGCACGCTCGGCTCCGCCGCCCAGGCCACCGCCTTCTGGACCGCCACGCTCTCGGCATCGCTCGTCATCGTGGCCATTCTCTCCCCGATCCTGGGCACGATCTCGGATCTGAAGCGGGGCAAGAAGAAGTTGCTCGCCGCCTCGATCCTGGTGGGGAGCGCGGGCACCGCGCTCCTCGTCTTCGTCGGCACCGGCGACTGGCTGCTGGCCTCGGCGATGTTCATCCTCGCCCGCATCGGGTTCGCCGCGGGCAACGTCTTCTACGACGCGCTGCTTCCCCACGTCGCCAGGCCCGAGGACGTCGACCGGGTGTCCACCCTGGGATATGCGGTCGGCTACCTGGGGGGCGGGCTGCTGCTTGCGGTCAACATCGTGATGATCTTCACGCTCGGCGACAGTCTCGGGGCCCGACTCTCCTTCCTGTCGGTCGCGGTGTGGTGGGTGGTGTTCTCCATCCCCATCCTGCGCCGGGTGCCTGAGCCCCCCGCCGCGGTCTCCCACGACGGCCGCGGGCTCCTCGCCACCACCTTCCGGCGCATGGGTGACACGTTCTCCCACCTGCGCGACTACCGGGAGCTGTTGAAGTTCCTCATCGCCTTCCTCATCTACAACGACGGCATTGGAACCATCATCGGGGTGGCTGCCATCTCCGGTGCCGAGCTCGGCTTCGGT
>CAYQZO010000159.1:0-5199 GCA_964421925.1 uncultured Acidimicrobiaceae bacterium | reverse complement strand
CCCACACACTTCGGATTAAAAGTCCGCTGCTCTGCCATTGGAGCTACGGGCCCGGCCCAAGGATAGAGAGGCGTCCTGCTCAGGCGTGCCGGGGGTAGGCGATGTGGAGGTCGTTGTCTTCGCCGTTGAAGTGGACGATGAAGGGGATCCCGTTCGTCCAGGTAGCCACGGTCGATCCAAGCCCGGCCCGGGGACGGATGTCGACGGGTGCGTTGACCAGCGTGTTGCATGAGGCGTCGGCGCAGAAGGCCACGCGCAGTCCGTTGCGAGAGAAGTAGGTCAGCATCGGGATCCCGCTGCCGTCGATGGCGACCGAGGTGCCACCGAACGGCACCGATTCGGGGAGCACCCGGCCCATGTTGCTGACACAGGCGAGGTCGTTGCAGCGGACGAACCGGACCCGCTCGGTGCCCCTCGAGATGCTGGTGACCACCGGGTTGCCGCTCGGCCCGACGGCGATGGAGGTCGACACCCCGCCGCCGTCGGCGGCGTCGAGGGTGGCAGTGGTGGCGGTCGTGCACCCCGCGTTGTCGCAGTGGGCCACCTTGGCCACGCCGTTGCTGGCGTCGTTGTAGGAGATCACCGGAAGCCCGTCGCTGCCGACGGTGATCGAGGTGTCGGCTCCCACGTCGCCGTCGGAGTCGATCACGGTGATCGTCGCCTGGTCGCATTGGAGGGTGTCGCAGTGGGCCACCCTGAGGTCGGCGTTGGCCTCATCGAAGTAGCTGATGACGGGAAGCCCGTCGGTCCCGAGCACCACCGAGGTGAAGGCGCCGTCGGCTTCTTCGTCGACGACGGTGAGCGTCGGCGCCGCACAGGTGGCATCGCCGCAGGTGGCGAGGGTGAGCCGGCCATCGCTGTTCTGGTAGGCGACGAGGAGGGAGCCGTCGTCGGTGAACACCACCCCGGGGTGGGCGGCAGGCCCGAGGTCGATGACCGCAGTGGTCGCGGTGTCGCAGTCCGGGTCGGGACAGCTGGCGATCATGAGCTGTTCGGTGTCGGCCGCGACGAAGACGATGGCAATGGTGCCGTCGGGGGCGACGGCGACGTCGAGGTCGTCACTGCCGGCGACCGAGAGCGGGGTGCTCCTCCAGGCCCCGATGTATCCGAGGTTCGCCTCCACCTCGGGGACGGTTGTTGGTGGGGGAGGCTCGGTGCTTCCCGGTGCCTGGGTGGTGCCGGACTCGGGAACGGTCGTCGTCGTGCCCTCGCTGCACGAAGCGACTAGGAGGGCAGCCAGGATCACCAGGACCACGCCACCGGAGCGGCGCGAGGAAGAGCGCTGCGTGCCAGGCGAGCGATCCGGCATCACACGGAAACCGTGGTCACGGTGTCGCGGGCGACGTTGTAGATGCCGGCGGTGACCGTGCCGACGATGAGCGGGTTGCTCCCCAGCGCGGCGGCGCCCCGGCGCAGCTCCTCCTCCAGGTTGTCGAAGCCCAGGAGATCGGGCATTCCGGCCTCGGCCAGCTTCGCCCCGTCGAGCCCCTCCATCGCGCAGTCGGTGTGCATCATCAGGATGACCCGGTTGGTGTCGAGGGTGCGCTGGGAGATCAGGATGGAGCGCACAACGTCGTCGGTCACAACGCCCCCGGCGTTGCGGATGACGTGGATCTCGCCCGGCCCGGCGCGCAGGATCCGCCACGGATCGACCCGGGCATCCATGCACGTGACCACCGCGGTGCGCCGGCTCGGCTTCCTGGCCGGCTCGTGCAGCGCGGCCTGGGCCGCCTTGACCATGTCTGCCGAGGACTTCATGGGGGCGCCAGGCTAATTCTGCGATAGCGTCATCAGAACATGATCCGCTTCGGCATCTCAGGATTGCCACCCGAGGACGGCGACGATGCCGCATTCCTCGACGGCCTGGTCGAACGCGGCCACGGTGCCTACGAGCTCTCCTTCGTCCGGGGCTTCCCGTGGAAGGAGCGGCGGTGCCGGTCGTTCGGGACGCTCGCCGCCGAGCGGGGCATCGCCCTCTCCGCCCACGCCCCCTATTTCGCCATCCTCACCGTCGAGGACCCGGACCGGCGCAAGCAGACCCTCGCCGGCCTGGAGCACACCATGAAACTGGGCAAGGAGCTCGGCGCCCACACCATCGTCGCCCACGCCGGCAACGTGGGGGAGTGCGACGCCGAAGAGCTGCACGAGCTGGTCGCCGACGGGCTGTCCACGATCGAGCCCAAGGTTCGCGACCTCGGCGTCACCCTCGGCCTGGAGACGTCGGGGACCGACCGGGCCTTCGGCTCGCTCGGCGACATCGCCCTCATCTCCAAGGAGTTCGCCTTCGTCCGCCCGGTGATCGACTGGGCGCACGTCCACGCCAAGTCGGGAGGCGGGCTCACCACCACCGAGGCGTTCACCTCGGTGATCGACTTCCTCCGCGCCGAATTCCCCGCCTGGGCCCTCGATCCGTTGCACACCCAGTTCACCGACAACCAGTACGGACCTTCCGGTGAGATCCGCCACGTCCCGTACGGGGAGGGGTCGTTGCGCGCCGAGCCGCTCGCCGAGGCCGCGGTCCGGGCCGGGATGCGGATGATCGTCATCTCCGAGGCCCGCGAGGCGTCGAGTCACGACCTCATCCAGGCGGCGCTCCGGGCCGGGGAGCGCGACGCCGCCCCCGAGGCGCGCGGAGAGGGGGAGCCGGTGGCCTCCGGGCTGGTGCGCTTCCCCGATCAGGTCCTGGCGGTGCCCGAGGGTGACGGCGTGGTGGTGACCAGCCTCGACCGGCCGGTGGCGCTCACCAACGTGGACAAGGTGCTGTTCCCCGACGACGGATACACCAAGGGCGACCTGGTCACCTACTACGCGTCCATCGCCCCCATGCTGCTGCCTCATCTGGAGAACCGGGCGCTGTCCATGTCCCGCTACCCCAACGGGATCGACGAGGACTCCTTCTACGAGAAGCGGCGCCCCGGTCATACCCCGGCCTGGGTGCAGTCGGTCCCGGTGAGCTCGTCGCGCAGCGAGGAGCCCCTCGACTACATCACGGCCTCGGACGCCGAGACCCTGGTGTGGCTGGCCAACATGGCGTGCATCGAGATGCACCCCTGGATGTCACAGGCGGACAACCCGCTCAACCCCGACTTCGCCGTGTTCGATCTCGATCCCCAGGAGGGGGCCACCTGGGAGCAGGTCACCTACGTGGCCGGGCTGGTCAACGTGCTCCTGGAGCGGCTCGGGCTCGCCGGCTACCCCAAGACCTCGGGCTCGCGAGGGATCCACATCTTCGTTCCCATCGAGGCCGACTACCCGTACCGGAGGGTGCGCCAGTTCGTGGAGGCGGTGGGGCGCCTCATCGTCAACGCCGACCCGGAGTCCGCCACCATGGAGTGGGACACGGCCAGGCGCGGTCCCCGCGTCTTCATCGACCACAACCAGAACGTGGCGGGCAAGACCCAGGCCTCGGTGTACTCGGTGCGGCCCCGGGACGGCGCTCCGGTGTCGACCCCGTTGCTGTGGTCCGAGCTCGATGAGGTGAAGCCCGCCGACTTCACCATCGGCACCGTGTGGGAGCGCCTCCGCCAGCGCGGCGACCTGTTCGCCCCGGTCCTCACCGGCGGCCAGGCCCTGGAGGCGCCGGAGAAGGCCCTCGGGCTGAGCCAGTAACGTCGGCGCCGTGCCCAAGCTGTACCTCATCGACGGAACCTACGAGCTGTTCCGCCACCACTTCGGCGCCCCCTCTCGCCAGACCCCGGAGGGTGCCGAGATCGGGGCCACCGCAGGGGTGATCGCCTCCACCCTGGCCTTGCTCTCCGACCCCGAGGTGACGCACGTCGCCGCCGCCTTCGACTCGGTGATCGAGTCGTTTCGCAACGACATGTACCCGGGGTACAAGGACAGCACGGGCATGGACCCCGACCTGCTCGCCCAGTTCCCCGTCGCCGAGCGGGCCATGCGGGCCATCGGAGTGACGGTGTGGTCGATGTACGAGTACGAGGCGGACGATGCCCTCGCCACCGGGGCCACCCGCTGGGCGGGAGACGTCGAGGAGGTGGTGATCCTCACCCCGGACAAGGACCTGTCCCAGCTGTACGGGGACCCCAGGATCCGCGGCTACAACCGCCGGGAGGGCGCGTTCATCGACCGGGACGTGGTGGTGGAGAAGTACGGGGTGGAGCCGGCGTCGATCCCGGACTGGCTCGGCCTGGTGGGGGACAGCGCCGACGGGTTCCCCGGGCTCCCCGGGTGGGGCGCCAAGTCGAGCGCCACCGTGCTGTCCCGGTACGGGCACATCGAGGGGATTCCCCTCGATGCCGCGCAGTGGGACATCTCGGTGCGCGGCGCCGAGAAGCTGGCACAGACGATGGTGGAGAGGATGGGAGAGGCGCTCCTCTACCGGTACCTGGCCCAGCTGCGCACCGACGTGCCGCTGCCCGACTCGCTCGCCGACCTGGAGTGGCGGGGGGTCCCCGAGGAGCCCTTCCTTGCCCTGTGCGACGAGCTCGGCTTCACCGACCTGAAGACGCGACCGGAGCGGTGGGTGGAGTAGGGAGGTCGCGAAGCGGCCACCCGTTCCGGTGCGGCTCTCAATCGAGCAACCGCACCAGGCAGTACACCGTCTCCGCCATTCCGAACGCGGGCCACACACCCCAGGTGAACACCCAGTAGCCCAAGGTGTTCTCCCGGAAGCCCAGGTCCCGATCCCAGATGAAGATGCTGATCGACGCGTACCAGAAGGGAACCGATGCAATGAGTGCCAACAGGAAGCCCCAACGCTCCCCCAGCAGCATCCCGATGCTGCCCGCGATCTGGAACGGCGCCCAGAAGAAGACGTCGGCCCAGGCCCAACCCTGGTTGTAGGCGAAGTAGGCCTTCGGGTCCGTGGCGCTCGGATCGCCGCCGTAGATGGTGTCGATCGTCCATTGCGCCCGAGGCTTGATCAGGGCAACGAGTTGCAGCGACCCGAGCAATCCCATGAGCACCAGGCCCGTGACTGCGATGACGTACGTCAATGCGGTGACGTCGATGGTCTGCTCCCTTCGTCGGCCATCAGGTGAGCACCGTCAGGGCGTAGATGATGAGTGCCAGTCCCAGCGCCGCGATCAAGGCGAGGAACCCGATCCCCAGGCGCACTTCGGTCGGGCTTCCCACCCTGATCCCCTCGGCGGTCAGCCCGCGACCCTTGGCGATCTCGCGCAGGCCCGCGTCCAGGTGGATACCCCCGGCGATCAGCGCCAGCCAGGGCCACCAGGAATG
>CAYQZO010000158.1:0-5274 GCA_964421925.1 uncultured Acidimicrobiaceae bacterium | reverse complement strand
CACGAAGTGGGTGACGCCCGACTTGGTGGCGTGGGCGTGCGACCCGCCGAGCTCTTCCATGCTCACGTCCTCGCCGGTGACCGCCTTGATCACCTCGGGGCCGGTGATGAACAGGTGGGAGGTCTCCTCCACCTGGTAGACGAAGTCGGTGATGGCGGGCGAGTAGACGGCACCCCCGGCGCAGGGACCCATGATCACCGAGATCTGCGGGATCACCCCCGAGGCGCGCACGTTCCGTTCGAAGATCCGCCCGTAGCCGTCGAGGGCGACCACACCCTCCTGGATGCGGGCCCCGCCCGAGTCCTTGATGCCGACGACGGGGACGCCGTTGTCCATGGCGAGGTCGAGCACCTTGCAGATCTTGTCGGCGACCGCCTCCCCCAAGCTGCCTCCGAAGGCGGTGAAGTCCTCGGCGAACACGAACACGGTCCGACCATCCACCGTTCCCCATCCGGTGATGACGGCATCCCCGGGCGGCCGCTTGTCCTCGACGCCGAATCCGCTGGCCTGATGGCGCACGAACATGTCGAGCTCCTGGAAGGAGCCCTTGTCCAGCAGGAGCTCGATGCGCTCGCGGGCGGTGAGCTTGCCGAGGTCGTGCTGGCGGTCGACGGCGCGCGAGCTGGCCGGTTGGACGGCTTCCTGGCGAAGCTCGCGCAGTCGGTTGATGCGGTCCTCGTTGCTCACAGCGCTCCCGGTAGGGTTCAGCTTTGACCTCAGGCCCCGGGCAATGGCTACAGACTACGCGACGCTGATGGTGGAGACGGTCGACTCGACCCAGGACGAGGTCGCCGACCGATTCGATGGATCACCGCTGCTCGTCATCGCCGCTCACCAAACCAAGGGGCGCGGCCGGCTGGAACGCGAATGGATGGAGCCGGACCGGGGGATGTTCGCCTCACTCGGGTTCGAGCCCGGGTGGGAGCCGGAGGACCGCGGGCTGATCCCCCTCGCCGCCGCGCTGGCGATGCGCGAGGCGCTCCGGGAGATCGCCGGGGTCGACGTCGGCCTGCGCTGGCCGAACGACCTGGTGACCCCGTCGGGGAAGGTAGGTGGGGTGCTGGCGGAGGGGAGCGACGACCGGGTGATCGTCGGGTGCGGGGTCAACCTGTGGTGGGCAGAGCCGATCGAGGGGGCGGCCGGTGTCTTCGATCACGACCCTGGACCGGATGTCGCCCCCGACCTCGCCAGGGCGTGGGCGGGGAACCTGTTGCTGCGCCTCGCCGCCCACGCCGAGCTGTGGGGCCATCACGAGTACGAGGCCGCCTGCGTGACCCTCGGCCAGCCGGTGCAGTTCGAGAAGGGGAGCGGGGTCGCCGTGGGCATCCATCCCGACGGGTCGCTCCTCGTCGAGACCGGTGAAGGAACCATCGCGGTGCATGCGGGGGACGTTCGCCTGAGCGCTACGCTCCCCGACGGTTCATCCGAGGAGACACCGTGACCGTTCTCGAGGGCGAGGGCACCACCCTCATCCTGTTCGGCTCGACCAACGTGTCGACCGGGGCCGCCGGCTTCGGCGGCTACCTGGCGCGCCCCGACCTGCGCGGCGAGTGGCCGACCGTGTTGCTGGTGGCTCCGAGCAAGGGCGCAGACTCGTCCATCCGGGCCATCTGTCGACTTCTCGCCCGCAACGGCATGGCTGCCGTCGCCCCGGAGCGCGGGGGTATCGCGCCCTTCGCCGACTTCATCACCAACCCGGCAGGCTTTTGGTCGAACGCCGAGGACGGCTACGGCGTGATCGGCTTCGGTGACGGGGCCTGGGCGGCGGTGACCCAGGCGGTGAACGAGCCGGTGGCATCGCTTGCCCTCGTCGGCGGCGAGTTCGGCGACGGGGTCGCTGAGGCGCTGGTCTCGGTGACCTGTCCCGTGCTGGGATGCGCCGGCAAGGAGGGCCTCGACGGCCTCGACGAGATTCGCGGTGCTGCCCCCCACGCCGAGTGGGTGCTCTATGGCGGGGTCGGGCCCGACTACTGGAACATCGACGCCGAAGGGTTCTCTCCGAAGGGCGCCGAGGACACGGGGGCGCGGACCGTCGAGTTCTTCGCCAACACGCTGCCCGCCAAGCGCTGATGCTTGCCAAAGCCGTCGTCACCGGCGGGGCCGGGTTCATCGGCGCCAACCTCGTCGACCGCCTCGTGGATGAAGGCGTCGAGGTGCTCGTCGTCGACGACCTGTCTTCCGGGATGCTGTCCCGGCTGTCGTCGGCGCGGGAGCGGGGGCACATCCACTTCCATCAGATGGACGTGCGCGCCCACGAGTTGCGCGACGTCGTGGTCGGCTTCACTCCCGAGGTGGTGTTCCATCTCGCCGCTCAGATCGATGTGCGCCGCTCGGTCGTCGATCCCGTGTTCGACGCCGACGTCAACGTCACCGGGACCATCAACCTGCTGCAGGCCTGTCGCGACGCCGCGGTAGCGCGGGTGGTCTTCGCCTCCTCCGGGGGTGCAGCCTTCGGCGACACCGACAAGATTCCGACCTCAGAGCGGGTGACCCGGCGTCCGGACTCCCCGTACGGGGTTTCCAAGAAGGTGGTCGACGATTACCTCGACTACTACCGGAGGGCACACGGGATCGACTACGTCTCGCTCGGCTTCGCCAACGTGTACGGGCCGAAACAGGACCCGCACGGCGAAGCCGGCGTGGTAGCGATCTTCGCCGGCAACCTGCTGCGCAACCGGGTGTCGACGATCTACGGGGATGGCAAGCAGACCAGGGATTACGTCTTCGTCGAGGACGTCACCGATGCCTGCTGGCGCGCCGCCCTCCAGGGTGGCGGGCGCTATCTCAACATCGGGACCGGTGTGGAGACGACCGTTGTCGACCTCTACGACAAGATGGCAGGCATTGTGGGTTCCGATCTCGAGCCGAGGTACGCCGCTCCCAGGGCAGGGGAGCAACAGCGCTCATGCCTCGATCCTTCCCAGGCGCAGAAGGACCTGGGCTGGGAGGCGTGGACAAACCTGGACGAAGGGCTGGCGACCACCATCGGCTGGTTCCGAGAGAACCTCTGAGCGGCATCACCCCTGTTCGAGCATGGCAAGCCGGATCTCGACCAGGCGGCGCAGCAGGGCCTCGTCCGGGATCCGGTCGACCGGGAACCGCAGCGTGCCCTTGGCCCAGTCGTATCCCTCCAGGAGCTCCGGTTCGACCCGGGAGATGACCGCACCGGAGTGCGGGAAGTAGCTGCAGTGCGCCTTGGCGTGGGCGTATCCGGCAACGGCCGTCCCGTCGACCTTGAACGCTGGGACCCCGTAAGAGATCGCCTCTTCAGCATCGGGGAGGATCGCGGCGAGCACGCTGCGCAGCTCGCGGAGCGTGCCCTGCTGCGGCTCGGGTGCAGCATCGAGGTACTCGTCGACGGTTGCCGGCTTCGCTTCGCCCACGCCCTACCTCAGGTCGACGTAGCGGAATCCCCGCAGAGACACGCGCACCTCGTCGCGTAGCTCAACGATCACGAGCTCGCAGTTGCCGCACAGCGGGCAGCGCATCACCAGCCCGGGCGCCCGGTCGAACACGTGGCTCTCCGCCATCGGATGCCGGTGGCCGCATACCGAGCACACGCCGGCGGCATCGGTGACGTCGCGTCCAAACGCCTGGGCGAGCAAGCCGGCGGCGCGGTTCCCGTCGACGTGGTGCATCGTCATGCCCCTCCGAACCGCTCGGTGCGGATCGCCACCGCATCGTATCCCACCAACGAGAGGCCGTTGGCGACGCTCTCCACGAAGCCCGTCGGCCCGCACACGTAGGCGCTCGGCCCGGTCTCCGCGGGCCAGGCGGTCTCGGCGAGCATCATCGCATCGACGCGGCGGGTGTAGCCGGACCAGCCCTCCGGCGCGGCGCGGGTGAGCGTCCACACGACGTCGATGCCGTCGGGCGCCGCTTCCAGCTCTGCCCGGTAGATGACGTCGTCCCAAGCGCGGGCCGAGTACAGGAGGCGCATCCGGGCCTGGTCGCCGGAGACGGCGCGATGGCGCAGCATCGAACGCAGCGGCACCACTCCGGAGCCGCCCGCCACCAGCAGGACGTTCCCCGCACTATCGGGCTCCCAGACGAAGTAGCGACCCACCGGGCCCCGCACGTCGAACTGGTCTCCCGGCTCGATCTGATCGACCAGGAACGGCGACACCTCGCCGACGTCGATGCGCTCCACCGTGATCTGCACGGGCTCACCGGGTGCCGACGCCACCGAGTAGCTGCGGTGGGCCTGGTAGCCGTCGGCGGCAGTGAGGCGAACGTCGACGTGCTGGCCGGCGATGTGCCCGTCCCAGCCCTCGACGTCGAGGACGAGGGTGCGGGCCGACTCGGTCTCGGTGATCGAGTCGGTGACGGTGGCGACCTGCCAGGTCAGTCGCCGTGGAACCGCTGTTCTCTCCACGGGTCTCCGTAGTTGTGGTACCCGGCTCGCTCCCAGAAGCCGGGATCGTCCTCGTCCAGGAAGCGGATGTCGCGCACCCACTTGGCGCTCTTCCACAGATAGAGGTGCGGCACGAGCAGCCGGGCCGGGCCACCGTGCTCGGGGTCGAGATCGTCGCCGTCGTAGCGGAACGCCACCCAGGCTCTCCCTCCGAGGAGGTCCTCGGTGGGAACATTGGTGGTATAGCCGCCGTAGGAAGTGGCCAGGGCGTGGGGCAGGTCGCCGACACCCGCGGCCTCGGCGAGCGTGTCGAGGGAGACACCCTCCCACTCGGTGTCGAGCTTGGACCACCGGGTCACGCAGTGCAGGTCGGTGGTGAAGCGCTCGGTGGGAAGGGCGGTGAACTCCTGCCACGACCAGGTGTGCTCGGTTGCGCCATCCCCGACGGTGAGCTGCCAGCGGGCGAGGGGGATGTCCGGGGTGGGGCCGGCGGTGAGCACCGGGAAGTCGGCGACGAGGTACTGCCCGGGTGGGAGGCGCTCGTCGCTGGAGCGGCGTCGCCCTTCGAAGCCGCGCGTGACGGTCATGGCGGGGATGCTAGGAGCGGTGGCGGGTGCGCCAACCGCCGTGGCACCGATGGTGGTACGTTGCCGGAATGCTCCCGCGCGTCATGCTCCTCGTCACCTGCCTCGCGGTCACCATCGTCGGGTGTGGCGGTGGCACGCTGTCGTTGGCCGAGTACTCAGAGCAGTTCAACACCCTCGCCGACGACCTCGCCGCGGACATGGACATTCTTGACGAGCGGATGAGCGCGGCAGATCCCACCGTCGCCGATGCCCGGGATGTGCTGGAACAAGCCGTGCTGATCCGCACCGCCTTTCAGGAAGAACTCACCGACCTGAATCCTCCGCAGGCAGTGG
>CAYQZO010000157.1:0-5297 GCA_964421925.1 uncultured Acidimicrobiaceae bacterium | reverse complement strand
GGCCAGGCGCTCAACCTCGGCCATGACCGGGGAGAATCGGGCGATGGCTCCGGTGCGTAGGTAGTCGCCGTGGGCGAACCCGCCTGGTAGGACAACGCCGTCGGCGCCGGAGAGGTCGGTGTCCTTGTGGAAGACCAGGTCAGGCTCGGCACCGAGGCTGGTGATGGCGTGAGCAACGTCGAGCTCGCAGTTGGAGCCGGGGAAGACGACGACGGCGATTCTCATGGTCATGGTCTCCCCCGCTCTGCGGGGGAGACGCGGCGGGCCGTAGGCCCGTGCGCAGAGGGGGTCGTGTCGAGAAGCCCCCTCCGCTGTGGAAGCCCCCTCCGCTGAGGAAGCCCCCTCCGCTGAGGAAGCCCCCTCCGCTCGGCGACTTCGTTGCCTCGCGCCTCCCCCGCGGCGCTCCCGCTTGCGGGGGAAGCGGTGCGTAGCCGATCGCTCATTGAATCCGCTCCACCGTGAAGTCCTCGATGACCGGGTTGGCCAGGAGGCGCTCGCACATCTCGATGACGCGCTTCTCGGCCACCGACTCGTCGGTTTCGTCCATTTCGACGATGATGTCGCGCCCGAAGCGGACGGCGGTGACCTCGTGGTAGCCGAGGTCACGCAGGGCGGAGGCGGTGGTGGCGCCTTCGGGGTCGGCGATGCCCTCGCGGCGGGCGATCTGTACGCGGAAGATCATGAGCGGCCGCCTTCATTGAACGCCTGTCCCGTGAGCCGCTCGTAGGCCTCGATGTAACGCTTGCTCGTCGCCTCCACGACCTCGTCGGGCAAGGGAGGTGCCGGCGGCGTCTTGTCCCAGTCCTGGGCCTCGAGCCAGTCCCGCACCGGCTGCTTGTCGAAGGAGGGCATCGCCGCCCCTGGCGACCAGGCTTCTGCGGGCCAGTAGCGGGAGGAGTCGGGGGTCAGCACCTCGTCGATGAGGATGATGTCGTCGTTGACGAACCCGAACTCGAACTTGGTGTCGGCGAGGATGATCCCCCGATCTGCGGCGTGGTCGGCACCCCGCCGATACAGGTCGAGGCTGCGAGCCCGCAGCTCCTCGTACACGGCATCGCCGACGAAGTCCCGGGCCCCGGCTTCGCTGAGGTTCTCGTCGTGGCCGGACTCGGCCTTGGTGGCAGGGGTGAAGATGGGCTCGTCGAGTTTGCTCGCCTTCTCCAGCCCGGCGGGAAGGTGCTCGGTGGTGGGTCCGCCCCCGGCGGCGTACTCCGCCCACGACGACCCGTACAGGTAGCCGCGGACGACACATTCCATGGGGATGACCTCAGCGCGGCGTACCAGCATCGCCCTTCCCGCAAGCTCGGCGGGCACGTCGTCGGCCGAGATCAGGTGGTTGGGGGTGTCGAGGAGATCGAGCCAGTACACGGTGAGCCCGGTGAGCACCGCACCCTTGTGGGGGATGGGCCGGTCGAGCACCACGTCGAATGCGGAGATCCGGTCGCTTGCCACGATGAGCAGGGTGTCCTCGTCGACCGAGTACAGGTCCCGCACCTTGCCCGACGCTATGAACACCGCCTCACCTCCTCGCCCCGGTGCAGCTCACAACTCCAGCGCCTCCAACCGCTCGAACACGACCCCGGTGTTGGCGAAGAAGCGCTCGTTGCTGAAGCAGGCGGCGAGCTCGTCGTCGCTCAGGTCGCACTCCGGATCGGCGGCGAGCAGCTCCTGGAGCGACCCGCCCTTCTCCCACACTTCCATCGCGTTGCGCTGCACGATCCGGTACGCCTCGTCCCTCGGGTGTCCCTTGTCGGCGAGCGCCAGCAGGACGGCCTGGGAGTAGACGAGACCGCCGGTCGACACCAGGTTCTCCGCCATCCGCTCGGTATCCACGTCCAGGGCGTCGACGAGTTCGGTCATCCGCACCAGGGCGAAGTCGAGCAACCCGGTGGCGTCGGGCAGGGCGATGCGCTCGGCCGAGGAGTGGCTGATGTCGCGCTCGTGCCACAGCGCGACGTTCTCCATCCCCACCGCGGCGTAGCCACGCAGCAAGCGGGCGATCCCGGTGATGTTCTCCGAGGCGACCGGGTTCCGCTTGTGCGGCATCGACGACGAGCCCTTCTGCCCGGCGCGGAACGCCTCTCCGACCTCGCGCACCTCGCTGCGCTGCAGGTGCCGGATCTCGGTGGCGAAGCGCTCCAGGGAGCTGCCCACGATGGCGATGGTGGTGAGGAGGTGGGCGTGCCGGTCGCGATGGGTGATCTGGGACGATGCCGGCTCGATGCCGAGCCCCATGCCGGCGCAGACCTCGATCTCCACCGACGGCGGAACGTGGGCGTAGGTGCCGACGGCCCCCGAGATCTTGCCGACCGCCACCGCCTCCCGGGCCGAGCGCATGCGATCGTGGTCGCGGGCAAGCTCGAAGGCCCACGTCGCCAGCTTGAGGCCGAAGGGCATGGGCTCGGCCCACACGCCGTGGGTCCTGCCGATCATGGCGGCCTCCCGGAACTCGAGCGCCCGCCGCTTGACCACGGCGAAGAGGTTCTCGATGCGGACGATGAGCAGGTCGGCGGCGTCGCGCATCATCACCCCGTTGGCGGTGTCGAGCACGTCGGAAGAAGTGAGCCCGAAGTGCACCCATTCGGCGCCGGTGGTCACCGAGGCGGCGAGCACGTCGACGAAGGCGGCGACGTCGTGGTGGATGACCGCCTCCCGCTCCTTCCACGCCTCGATGTCGACGGGCGGAGCTTCTCGTACCGCGGCGGCGACGTCGGCCGGGACGACTCCCTCGACGGCCCATGCCTCGAGGGCGAGGGTCTCGACCTCCTTCCACAGCTCGAGCTTGTGCTCATCGCTCCAGATGGCCGCCATCTCGGGAAGCGAGTAGCGCTCGATCACGTCTTCAGGCCCTCCCGGTACTTGTCGAGCGCGGCGGCGATGCCCTCGTCGGAGACGGCCAGGATGGCCGCGGCGAGCCACGCCGCGTTGGCCGCCGAATCGACGGCGACGGTGGCCACCGGGATCCCGGTGGGCATCTGCACGGTGGAGAGCAGGGCATCCAGGCCGCCCAAGGTTCCTGCGGCGATGGGCACACCGATCACCGGCAGCGTGGAGTGGGCGGCGACGGCGCCGGCGAGGTGGGCGGCCTTGCCCGCACCGCAGATGATCACCCCGAATCCGGCATCACGGGCACCGGTGGCGAACTCGGCGACCCGCTCTGGGGTGCGGTGCGCCGACATGGCGTGGACCTCGTGGTCGATGCCGAGTTCGGCGAGCAAATAGCTCGCCGCCTGCATGACCGGCAGGTCCTTCTCGGATCCCATGAGGATGGCAACCTTCATCATCTTCGTCTCCCCCGCGCAGCGGGGGAGACGCGTTGCGGCGTAGGCCGCAACGCAGAGGGGGTAGCTCGAAGGGGCCCCCTCCGCTCGCGGGCTCCGCCCGCTCGCGCCTCCCCCGCGGCGCTGCCGCTTGCGGGGGAGGCCATGCGCGTCGTCGCACCCATCACAGCCCGATGTCCCTTCTCATCTGCTTCCCCTCGAACTCGATCTGGTCCGCGGCGGCGTATGCCGCCTTCCGTGCCTGCTCCACGGTATCGCCCAGGCCGACGATGTTGAGGACCCGGCCGCCGGCGGTCACCAGCTCGCCGTCCTCCCGGGCCGTGCCCGCGTGCAGAACCAAGGCGTCCTCGCCGGCGGCGTCGACGCCGGTGATGGGCAGCCCGCGCTCCGGGGACACCGGATAGCCGGGTGCCGCCAGCACGACATCGACCGCAGCGATGTCCTTCCAGTGCAGCGGGCGGTCGGGCAGCTCGCCTGCTGCGCCTGCAGCGAGCAGCTCGAGGAGGTCCTCGTCGAGGCGGGGAAGCACCGCCTGTGCCTCCGGATCCCCCATCCGGCAGTTGAACTCGAGCACCTTGGGCCCGTCGTCGGTGAGCATCAGGCCAACGTACAAGAACCCGCGGTAGCGAACGCCGTCGCCGGCGAGCGTGGCGAGCACCGGTTCCACCGCCTCGGTGATGGTGCGGTCCACCAGATCGACGGGCAGATCGTGAACCGGTGAGAAGCTCCCCATGCCGCCGGTGTTGGGGCCGTCGTCGCGGTCGCGCAGGCGCTTGTAGTCGCGAGCAGGTGCCAGCGGGAGGGCGCGCGCACCGTCGACCAGGGCGAACACCGATACTTCTTTGCCCGCCAGATGTTCCTCGATGACGATGGTGGCCCCGGCCTCTCCGAAGGTACCCCCGAGGCAGGCGGCTGCCCAGGCGCGAGCCGCCTCCCGATCCTCGGTCACGAGCACGCCCTTGCCCGCGGCGAGACCGTCGGCCTTCACGACGTATGGCCCGGCGCTCGCCTCCAGATGAGCGGCGGCAGCGTCCAGGTCGGTGAACACCGCGGCCTCCGCGGTGGGCACTCCGGCTCGAGCCATGATCTGCTTGGCGTACGACTTGGAGGCCTCGATGGCGGCGCCGGCGGCGGTGGGCCCGAAGGCCGCCACCGCGACGTCGTCGAGGGCGTCGACCACGCCGGCGGCGAGCGGTCCCTCCGGCCCGATCACCACGAGGTCGACGTCGTGGTCCGTGGCGAAGCCCGCCACCGACGCGGCGTCGTTCGGGTTGAGGTCGACGGTCTCCCCGAGTTCGGCGAGACCCGTGTTCCCGGGTGCGGAGATGAGCTCGGTCAGCAGCGGGCTCTGGGCCAGCTTCCAGCCGATGGCGTGCTCGCGACCTCCGCCGCCGAGGAGGAGGACCCTCATTGGTCCCTTTGCAGGATGGCGTCCCGTCCCGGCCCGACCCCGATCGAGGTGACCGGGACCCCGGCAAGCTCCTCGACCCGCTCGACGTACTGCTGTGCCAACTTGGGAAGGTCGCTGTACCGCCTGATGTGGGAGATGTCCTCGGACCAGCCCTCCAGGTCCTCGTAGACCGGTGCGCAGTTGTACAGGACGCGTTGCTGGCGGGGGAACTCGGTGTAGCGCTCGCCGAGGGAGTCGTAGGCGACCGCGATCCGGAGATGGTCGAAGTGGGAGAGCACGTCCAGCTTGGTGAGCGCGATCTCGGTGAGCCCGTTCACCCGGGCCGCGTAGCGAAGGGCGACGCCGTCGAGCCAGCCGCAGCGGCGCCGCCTGCCGGTGACGGTCCCGTACTCGCCGCCGATCTCGATCATCCGGTCGCCGATGTCGTCGTGGAGCTCGGTGGGGAAGGGGCCGGTACCGACCCGGGAGATGTAGGCCTTGGCCACCCCGATGATGGTGTCGATGGCGCCGGGGCCGACGCCCGAGCCGGTGACGGCCCCACCCGCGGTGGGGTTCGAGGAAGTGACGAACGGGTAGGTGCCGTGGTCGATGTCGAGGAGCGTGCC
>CAYQZO010000156.1:0-5338 GCA_964421925.1 uncultured Acidimicrobiaceae bacterium | reverse complement strand
TCTCGAACCCTTCCGAGCGGGCGATCTCGCGCAGGGATTCGGCGTCGAACAGCCCGAGGGCCAGTTCGATGTCGTCTTCGATCGTGGCCACACCCGGCCCCTTGGCATTGAACGTGTAGACGATGCATCCGCCGTCGAACACGAAATACCACTTCCCCCGGTAGCTGGGCGGCGGGACCGCATCCTCGATGGTCTCGATGGCCCGGTCAAGGCTGGGCACCGACACCTCGTTGGTGGTCCCGGCGAGGCGTAGCGTCAGCGAGCCCTCCTCGACGTCCCGGATGCTGATGGCTATCACGTGGGCGCCGGAGGCCGCTGCTGCGTCGATCCGCCGTGCGGTCGGCTCGTCGCTCGTCGACACCGAAGCGTCGACGGTGCGATCCTCGATCTCGGTGTCCCTGAGCTCGCTGAGGACTTCGAGGGCACGTCTCGTGGTTTCCTCGCTCGGTCGTTCCGGCACGAGGACGACCCGGATGCTGACGTCGGCGTCGATGTCCGTGAACAGGTCGACGTCTTCCTCTGCGTCGTAGGCAGGGGTTGCCGGGACGGCGCTGCCGGGGTCGCATGAGGGCACCACGTCGACGACGAGGAAGCGGAGCCCCATGCGGTCGGAGTCGAGGTAGTAGCTCGTTCGATCGCTCCTGGCCTCGAGGTCCCAGTAGTCCCATCCGGTCTTCAGTCCGTGGATGCAGGAGACGTACCGGGCCTCCTGGACGGACTGGATCTGGACGATCATCGAGCTGCTGAGCTCGGAGGGGTCACAGTCCGGGACGCCGGCGCCGAGCGGGTTGGCGCAGCCGGCGGCCGCTAGGGAGAGCACCATCGCGGCGAGGAGCGGGCGTCTCACAGCAGCCCCGACTGGACGTTGCTGATGAACAGGAGCACCAGGAAGGCGATGGCAAAGAGGGCGGCCGCGCTGAGCCACACCCGCCGCCACGACCAGCGCTGCAGGCTGATGGGCTCGCGGTGCGGGGACAGGTCCTGGAACCGCTTCACGATGTCGACGCCGTCGTTGCGTTTGATCAGGGCGAGGGACGATCGGCTCTGTGACGGGATGGTCACGCCCTTGGTGGCGGCGAATGCTTCTGCGATGTCATCGGGGGAGAAGTACTGCAGCGCCCGCTCGTAGACGTGATCCGGCGAGCTGCGCAGGGCCAGGATGATCATCATGTTGGCCAGGTCGACCGCCTGCCGCCACGGCGAGGGGCGCACGGTGGCGAAGGCGGGGTCGATGAGCACGACGTGGTTGTCCCGCACCAGGACGTTGGCCGGCTTGATGTCGCGGTGCGCCAGGCCGGCGTCCCATAGCTTGCGCATGGCGAGGAGGCCGTCGTCGATGATGGCGTCGTTGACGTCGACGTCGCCCATCTCGCGGGCGCCCTCCAGGAACTCGGTGACAATGATGTACTCGCGCTCCGGGGTGATCTCGGCAAACCCGAACGGCTCGGGCGACGGCAAGTCCGCCTGTTGCAGCTTGAGCAGGATGTAGTCCTCGTACTCGACCAGGCGGCGCACCGTCTCGAACTTCACCTCGTCCTCCAGCGAGCCGTAGAGGATGGTCCTGGCGATCTTGTACCAGCGGTCGGCGCGCAGATGGCTCCTGGCGTACAGCTTGGCGAACACGTACTTGTCCGGGTCCTCCTGGTACTTGATGCGAAGCGGCGTCGATCCGCCGGAGCCCTCCAGCCCGAACGGCTCGATGTCGAGCACCGGGAGCCCGATCTGTTCGGTGATGGCGGCCCGGATCGCCGCTCCCCGCGCTCCGGTCACGTCGAGGTGGGCGGTACGCCCCCGCCGGTAGGACACCGGGAAGATCGACTCCGGGGCGAACCAGCGGAAGATGAGGACCCCGACGACGGGGCCGATCACCCAGCCCACGGCAACGTCGGAGAGGTGGTCGGTGCCCAGGTAGAGCAGGGAGAAGGCGAGGAAGCCGACGAGGACGGCGGTCCCGGCAAACCACCAATTGCGCCACTTGCCCGCCGGGATGAGGGCGAAGCCGGCCACGATGACGGTCACCGCGAGAAACGACACGGGTCGGGATGGATGCGAGTATCCGTCCCAGTCGCCGATGATGAGCACGAAGGGGCGGGGCCGGGCGATGAGGAGGGCCAGCGCCCGCTGCAGCGTGTCGACGACGATGAAGGCGACGATTACACCGATCAGGGCCCGCCACCGCCGGAACACTGCCAGGATGATGACGGTCGCCCACCGAATCGGCCGGATGACCCACAGGGACCCGAGCCGCTGCACCAACTGCATGATGTCCGTCGTGACGCTGTTGCGCATGGCGACGAACGCCTCGTTGATCTGCTGGTCGACGCGGTTCCACCAGTCGGCGGTGGCGGGAAAGGCGAACAGCGAGATCCAGATCACGAGCATGAAAGCTCCCATGAGCAGCCAGAAGAGGCCGCTCCGCTTGAGGTGCCTGGGCAGTGGGGGCTTCTCGCCGGAGGGCCGGCGCCGCCGTCCGGCGATGCGCACCCCGGCGACACGCAGTTCGCGGCGCTGTCCGATCCCGTCGAGCGCGGTTTCCCGGTCGACGGGTTCGGTATAAGTGGGATTTCGCTCCTCGGCCATCGAAGGCGCCTCCACGTTGAGGACCGGTCGTCATTGTGCCAGATGGCTCCGATCCCGAACCTATCCGGTCATCGCTCCGCGGCCTGGCAGCCGAAGGCGACCTCGATGATGTGCTTCATCTCGGCCGGGACCCAGGGTGCGCCCCCGAGCTGCGCTTGGTCGGACTCGTCGAGCTCGGCTTCGGCCGCCTCACAGAGTGCGATCGCCTCGGCGTCTGCCGCCCGGGCGGCAACCCCCTCGGGAGTCGCCCAGATGGCGTCGATTCCCGGAAACGTCTCCAGGGCCATGACCCGGTCGGCAAGTGCCGACTCGGCCGCGGCCAGCCGGGAAACGATTCCGAGGGCCGTGGTGTGGAGCTCGGCAACCCCGGCAGGTGGCTGGAGAGCGTCGAGCCCCTCGATGAATGCTTCGCGTGCCGCAACCCGCTCGGTCGCGTACCAGCGGATGAGCTCGAGGTCGGTGCTGCCTACCACCTCGGCGTCGATCTCGTCGAGCCGAGCGTTCATCGTGGTGACGAGCGACTCGACGTCGGCGGCATAGTCACCGAGTGACGGCTCCGAGCTGCACGCCGAGGCGAGGAGAACAGCGGCGAGGGCTGCCACCACGCACGTTCTCACCACAGTCGAACCACATGCCATCGGTGCCAGGCTATCGCGCCGCCCACAGCGCATAGCTCACAGCTCATACCTCCCCTACCCTTGCGCCATGCCTGGTGACGAGAGCCTGATCATCGTGATGCGGGCCGACGCCGCTGCCGAGGACGTCGACCAGGTGCTGGCGCGTCTCGCGCAGATCGACGCCGAGGCCCACGTTTCGGAGGGCGCCCAGCGCACCGTGATCGGGATCATCGGCGACCGCATCCGGGTCCAGCAGCTTCCCTGGGAAGCGCTTCCCGGGGTTGAGCGCGCGGTTCCCGTGCTCAAGGCGTTCAAGTTCGTCAGCCGCGACTTCCAGCCGGAAGACTCCGTCGTCGCCGTCGGCCCGGCGCTCGTCGGCGGGGGGAACTTCGCCGCCATCGCGGGTCCGTGCGCCGTGGAGAGCAGGGACCAGCTCTTCGCCGCCGCCGAGGCGGTGATGAAGGCGGGCGCCACCATCCTGCGCGGCGACGCCTTCAAGCCGCGCACCTCACCGTACTCGTTCCAGGGCCTCGGCGAGCAAGGGCTCGAGCTCCTCGCCGAGGCTCGTCAAGAGTTCGGGCTTCCCTTCATGGTGGAGATCCTCGACCCGCGGGATGTCGAGCTCGTGATCGGCTACGCCGACATGGTTCGCGTGGGCACCCGGAACATGGCGAATTTCGCCCTGCTCTCCGAGCTCGGCAAGCAGCCGCTCCCCGTGATGCTCAAGCGAGGCTTCACCGCTCGCGTCGAGGAGTGGCTCAACGCCGCCGAGTACATCTTCAAGGAGGGAAACCACAACGTCATCTTGTGTGAGCGAGGGATACGAACCTTCGAGACCTCCACCCGCAACACCCTGGACATTGCCGCGGTGCCCGTGGTCAAGAGCCTGTCCCACCTGCCCATCGTGGTCGATCCCTCCCACTCCGGAGGCCAGCGACGGCTGGTGGCGCCGCTGGCGCGGGCCGCGGTCGCCGCCGGAGCCGACGGCTTCATGGTGGACGTCCACCCCGCGCCTGAGACCGCGCTCGTGGATGGGCCCCAGGCCATCCTGCCCTCCGAGTACGAGGCGCTGATGGACGAGGTCCGGGCGCTCGCCGAGGCCATGGGCCGGCCCATCTGACCTTGCCCACCGCCTTCATCTCCGGCACCGGGCTCATCGGGACCTCGGTGGCCCTCGGTCTGGCCGGGCAAGGCTGGGAGACCCTCGGATGGGACCCGAACCCCGATCGGGTTGCCGCAGCCGCGGCCATGGGTGCGCTGCGCAACGCGGAGCCAGGAGCGGCCGGCAGTCTCCAGGCCGATGACCTCGTCGTGCTGGCCGGGCCTCCCCGCCGTGTCCTGGAGACACTCCCGGGCCTGGAGACCGACGCCCTCGTCATCGACGTTGCCGCGGTGAAGGCCCCCATGCTCGAGGTCGCGAGGCCCGACCGCTTCGTGGGGACGCATCCCATGGCGGGCCGGGAACAGTCCGGACCGGAGCACGCCTCGGCGGCCCTGTTCCAGGGTGCCGCCTGGGTGGTCACCACCGACTCGGCGGACGACGCCGACCTGGCTGCGGTCGATGCGATCGTCGACTCGCTCGGGGCGAGACCGGTGCACATGAGCGCGGCCGCCCACGATGCCGCGGTTGCCCGGGTGAGCCATCTCCCTCAGCTGGTGGCCGCAGCGTTGCTGGAAACCGCCGCCGCCGACCCACGCGCCATGGATCTCGCCGCCGGGAGCTTCCGGGACCTCACCCGCGTCGCTGCTTCGGACCCGTCGATGTGGGTCGACATCATCGAGCTCAATCGACCGTCCATCAGCGCAGCAGCCGACGACCTGAAGCGGGCGCTCGACGCCCCGGTTGCGATCGACCAGCTCGAGCAGCTCCTGTTCGAGGCCCGGTCGCTGCGGGAGACCCTCGGACCGGCCGTGGCTGCGGTGCAGGTCGTGCTCGAGGACCGGCCGGGTGAGCTCGGTGAGGTCGGGGAGGCGCTGGCAGCGAGCGGGGTCGATGTGCGCGACTTGCAGCTCCGCCATGCTCCCCACGGCGGTGGCGGGGTCCTCACCTTGTCGGTCCGGCCCGGCGAGAAGGGCGCCCTCGAGGCGGCGCTCGCCGAAGCCGGATTCGAAGTGCTCGAGTAGCGATTTCTCTTGCTGAT
>CAYQZO010000155.1:0-5349 GCA_964421925.1 uncultured Acidimicrobiaceae bacterium | reverse complement strand
GACGCCGAACAGGAAGAGCCGGACCGGGGAGCGGTGCACCTCGAGGTGCTTCACAGGCCGAGCTCCGCGAGCTGGACGAGGGTGACGAGCGGGACGCCCGCATCGGCGAGCCGGGCCTCGGCCTTGCCTTCGCTGCGGTCGACGATGGCGATGGCCTGCACCACCTCGATGCCGGCCTCGGTGAGCACGGCGACGGCCTCGGCGAGAGTGGCGCCGGTGGTGGTGGTGTCCTCGACGACCGCAGCCACGTCTCCCCCACCTACCGGGCCGACCAGGCGGCCTCCGGTGCCATGATCCTTGGCCGCCTTGCGGATGGAGAAGGCGGCGACCGGGCGACGGGCCCGGGCCGCAGCCATGGCGGTGGCGACGCCGATGGGGTCGGCGCCCATGGTCATGCCTCCCACCGCGGTCACCCGGGGTTCGAGGGCGGCGAGCACCGCCTCCCCCACCAGGATGGCGCCGTAGCCGTCGAAGGTGGTCTGGCGGGCGTCGATGTAGAAGTCGCTGACCTCACCCGAGGCGAGCGTGAACGGCCCATCCGTGCGAACCGCATGGTGGACAAGGTGTTCCACGAGGTGGTTGTGCAGTTCTTCGCTCACGAAAAAAGTTGCAGATTGGGCTCAAGAACGGGCCGCCGGTGGTCGATATCGTACTCAGACAGGATGCCTTCCTACCTCCCGTCTAGCCCGAGCCGAGGCCGCCGCAAGGCGGCCCTCGGTTCGTCTGGAGCAAGTTTCAAGCGGCGAGCTACGAGCTGCGAGCTGCACGCCAGACTCCCCTAGGGTCCCTGGGAATGGAGCTCCTCTTCATCCGCCACGGCCAGCCCGCCTGGTCCGACCCCGACGGGTTCACCCAGGCCGATCCCGAGCTCACCGAGCTCGGGCAGCGCCAGGCCGACCTGGCCGGGGCCCGCATCGCCAACCAGGAGCGCCCGCTCACCGAGCTGGTAGCGTCGCCGGCGCGGCGGGCCCAGGAGACCGCGTCGCCCATCGCGGCCAAGACCGGGCTGCCCCTCACCACCGTCGACGACCTCACCGAGATCAAGATGCCGGACTGGTCCGGCGAGCTGGAGGAGACCGTGCAGCGGCTCTTCCGCTCGGCCAGGGACCGGCCCCCCGCCGAGTGGTGGGACGGGATGCCGGGGGGCGAATCGTTCCGTGGCTTTCACAACCGGATCACCGCCTCCATCGCCGAGGTGCTCGCCGCCCGCGGGGTGCACCGTGACGAGGAACGGGACCACCTGTGGACGGTGGAGGACCCCGAGCAGCGCATCGCCATCGTCGCCCACGGCGGCACCAACGCGGTGGCCATCGGCCACCTCCTCGGCCTCGACCCCACGCCCTGGGAATGGGAGCGGTTCATCCTCTATCACGCCTCGTTCGCCCGGATGCGGGCCATCCCGCTCGCCGGCGAGCACGTGTGGTCGCTGCGTACCTTCAACGACCGGGAACACCTCCCGGTGGATGCCCGAACGCGCTAGGCGCGACCGATCCGGGCCAGCGGCGCGGCCCCCACGCCCTCGGCGATGAGCACGCCCAGGGCGGCGCCACCCACCACGTCCACCGGCAGATGCGCACCCACGTAGATCCGGGCCAGCCCGACCGAAGCGGCGAGCCCGTACACGGCAGCAGCCACCGGGGTGGGCACCGACGGGGCAACCGTCCTGGCGATGGCCCAGGCAACGGCGCTGTGGCCGGAGACGAATCCGAGGCTGCCGTCGATCTCGGTGCCAAGACGCAGATGGGTGTGTGGGTCGAAGTCGAACGGTCGTCCCCTCCCGACGACCTCCTTCACGCCCTTGGCGGTGAGCCAGGCGGTGAAGCCGGCAGCCGCGATCGAGACTGCCGGGTTGGCGTTCCGGGTCCGCCAGTAGGCAAGTGCGGCAACGACGAAGGGAGCGGGGAAGCTCCCGAGCTGCATGGGCGGCCACACCAGGGGAGCCCATTCGTCGGGGAGGTCGTTGATGGCGTCGTTCATGGCCCGTTCCCAACGGGGAACGCCCCTGACCGCGATACGACCTGTGGCGACCAGGACCGCAGCCGCTGCCACCGCGTTGAGCACCTTCCTGCTCACGGCACGGTTCGCGTTCCCGACCAAGGAGCCGCAGGCGCCACGATGACATCGAGGAGCCGGCTCACCGTGGCCGCATACTCGACCCGCCACTCCACGAACAGCTTCCAGGCTTGCTCGGTCGGTTGCTCGATTGGATATCCCTCGTCGGCGAGCACGCCGACGGCGGCGGCGAACTCATCGTGGTCGACCAACACGCCCGGATCCTCGATGGGTGGCAAGCGCAGCGAGGCGGTGAGGTCGTCGGCACAGGCAGCGCCGGCGACGAGCAGCAGCCGGGCCTCGGGAGGCGACGACTCGGGACGCAGCGCCTGATCGATGCCGGCGGCGTCGAGGACCGCCAGCAAGCTCACCAGCCAGTGGTGCTTGCCCCTCGGCAGCCGGAACTGGTTGAGCACGGGGTACTTGATGTGGCCGTCTGCGACGTCGTTGGCCCAGTGATCCCAGTCGTTGAACAACCCGAGCAGCACGTCGAGGGCATCGGCGCGGTGGTGGGCGAGCAGGACATTGGGGCCCCACGCCGGCGTACCGGCGCGCACTCCGAGTTGGCGGGCCAGCGTCTCGCGGCGCCGGATCACCGCATACAGCGAGGGGAGGTAGGCGATGGTGAGGGCGATCACGATGAGCCCGGTGGCGCTTGCCGCGACGCTCACCGCCGTCCCCGACCCGGCGATCGTCGTCGTGATCCCCAGGGTGAAGGTGGAGGCGCCGCTCTGGCCGAGGGCGTGGAAGACGTCGGTGGCGCTCGGCGTGAGCATGAGGGCGAACCCGATCACGAAGAAGGCGAGCCAGGCGAGGAGCGTGGTGAGCAGCACCGCGGGTCCGAGGAAGCCGAGGAAGCGGTCGATCAGGTCGAAGGACCGCATGCGACGGGCGATCGTCATGAACACCCAGGTGACGGCGGTCTCCACCGCCCGTGGGATCAGCGACCAGGCGCGGCGGGGGACGATCAAGGTCTTGACCACGCTGACCGAGGTGCCGGCGACGATCAGCAGGCCGAGGACGAAGAGGGACCATTCGAGCACAGCCACGGGCTGGGAGTCTATGCGGCGCCTCGACTGCCTAGGCGTGCTCCAGGCGGACGTCGACACACGCCCGGAACGGGCCTCCTTCTGTCGCCAACTCCAGGGTCTCGGTGGGCGGATCGGTGAGGCGGATCACGGTCCGGGCCCGAAGCGTCGGGTCGAATGGGTTCTCGATGTGCTCGGAGTCGAAGATGAGCACACCATCGGCGGCGTCGACGAGCACGTAGTGGTTCACGAAACCCTCGGCGTGGAACTCCCGCATCACGATGGTTTCCCGCTCCTGGTCGTAGCTGAAGAAGGCGATGTCCTCGTGGACCTCGTTCTCAGACACCGACCGGGTGCTGAGGCGGATGAAGCGGTCCTGGAGCACGTACTCACCGGACCGGGTGAGCTCGGCGGTGCCGAAGACCCCGGTGCTCGTCCCCGTCCACGAGCCGAGCAGGGGCTCAAGCACGGAGAGGTTCGGGGAACTGCCGTCTGCCACCACCCGTCACTCCCCGGCGGCGAGCGCGATGGCCTCGTCGAGCGTCATCTCGCTCCCGGCGTGGCGCAGATCCTCGGTGGCCCGGTCGCCAAGCTCGTCGAGGGCGCCCTGTGCCAGGTCGGCGTACGGGTTCTGCGGCACTTCCACGTTGTGGGCGAGCAGGCGCACCGCATCATCGGTCCTGCCCTCGGCGGCATACACCCGTCCCATCCCCATCAACGCGTAGTACACGATGGTCTGCATGTTGTGACGAAGCGCCGAATCCAGCCCGGTGCGAAACGCCCCCGCCGCCGCCCCGACATCGCCGAGGCCGAGCTCGGCGAGCCCGATCCGGCACCAGGAGGCGGCAACCCCCCAGCGATGGTTGATCTCGTCGAACTTCTCCAGGCCCTCTTCGCCGTAGCGTTTCGCCTTGCCGTAATCACCCATCAGCCAGTAGGTCCAGCTGAGACGAGAGAGCGTGTATCCCTGGCCGGCCAGATCGCCGGTCTTGACGAAGATCTCCCGGCCCTCGTGGTGGTACTCCGCCGCCGCTTCGTGGTCGCCGAGACCGTCGGCGGCGACACCGAGCTTGCTCAGCAGGTACGCCCGTCCCGGATACGTGCCGTCGGCCTCGGCGATGTCGAGCCCTCGCCGGAAGATCCCTTGGGCCTGCCCGGCGTCACCCAGTTCGTAGATGACCCATCCGTACCAGGCGGCGTGCTCGACCTCGAGCAGCCCGTCCGATCCGAAACCGACCTCGGCCGCGCGCTCGAACAGGCTCCTCGCATCGGTCAGGTCGCCGCGCTCCTCGGCGGCGATGCCGAGCGCGGTGAGACAGGTGGTCAGGCCCACGCCACCCTTTGTCTCCCAGTTCGGGAGCAGGCGGGTGCACACCTCGGTGACCCGATCGACCTCCCCCAGGTTGGCCAGGATCAGCATGGCGAACGTCTCCGCCCACAGGTAGCGCTCGTCATCGACCGCGGCCTCGGGACCGAGCATCGCCTCGACGGCGGCTGCGATCTCTTCGAAGTGGTCGATTCCCTCGGCCCAGCTGAACAGGAAGTAGAAGGGATTGAGGGCGTTGAGCATCGCCACGACCTCAGCGGAGGACTGGTTGGCAACGCTCCACAGCGTTGCCTGCCTGAGGTTCCCGAGCTCGAGGGCCACCTCATCCTTGATCTCGATCTGTTCGATGCTGCCCCGGAGCTGATCCTCCCGGTCGAGGAGGCGACCCAGGTAGTACTCGGCGTGGCGGCGAGCCGCCGCCTCGCGGTCCTCCCCGAGGTGCTCCAGGCCGAACTCGCGCAGCAGCGGATGGATGTCGTAGCCGTCGAGCTCGCTGCGGCGCAGCAGCGACTTGTTCATAAGCTCCAACAGCGTCGGCAGCGTCGTCCCCGCCACCGCGGCGGCCGCGTCGCGGGTGAACGGCGCCGGGAAGATGGCGAGGCTGGCAAAGGCGTCCCTCAGATCCTGCGAGAGCCGGCCCCAGGAATACTCGAAGGCGGCGCGGATGCTGTGGTGGCGCTCCGTGGATATTCCACCGTCTGAGGCCAGGCTCCAGGAACTCCGCCGCATCCCGGCCGATCATCAGGGCCTGCGGCATCCCGGCCTGGACCACGATGAGATCCCGGATCCAAATGCGCAGGAGAGTCAGCAGTTCCGGCAAGTTTTCCTTCAGAGCGGCGGCCGATTCGGCCAGCCGGAAAACCGTCTCCACCGCCGCCGGGTCCTCCGCCGGCAGGGAGAGGAAAGTCCCGATGAGCTCCCGCCGTCTGGCCAGGAGTTCTT
>CAYQZO010000154.1:0-5356 GCA_964421925.1 uncultured Acidimicrobiaceae bacterium | reverse complement strand
GGTCGTCGAGGCGGTGGTCGAGGACGAGGCGATGAAGGTCGGCATCTTCCAGGAGGCCACCGACTGGGGCAACGAGCTCGGTCCGCTCTGGGTTGAAGAAGCCGCGAATCATGGCTACGAGGTCGTCCTCCACGAGACCTATGCACCGGGGTCGACGGACTTCACCGACATCATCCTCAAGGCGCAGACAGCCGGTGTCGAGGCGCTGTTCAGCCTCCCCACGCCACCCGATGGGTTCGCTATCTACCAGCAAATGGGCGAGCAGGGCTGGAAGCCGCCGTTCAACCTGGTGGTGCGTGCCGCCGACGTTCCGACCTGGAACGATCTCGGCGAGGCAGGCGAGGGCGTCGTGCTGTCCACGCCGTGGCATCCGGGCCTTGGTCTCCCCGGGACCGACGCGGTGAACGCGCGGCATCTCGAAGAGGTGGGACGCCCGGCCGACCCGGTCGTCGGCAGCGCCTATGCGTTGCTCGAGATCCTCGCAGACGCCATCACCCGCGCCGGGACCCTGGATCACGACGCTGTGCGGGACGCCATCGCGGCAACCGACGGCCTGTCGACCATCCTCGGGCCCATCACGTTCCGCGACGACGGAACGGCCGCAGTTCCGAATCCGCTCATGCAGCGGATCGGGGGTGCTATCGAGCTGATCTGGCCCGCCGAGTCGGCGACGGCCGATCTCGTGTATCCGGCTCCCGGAACCACCCAGTAGGAGGCTCGAGCCAGACGGCGTGGCCGCCTCATCGGCGGCCACGCCGTCTGCTCTCGATGAATCCTGAGCCACGACGCCTGGATCCCGACGGACCCGGCGACCATGCGGGTGCAAGGCGAGGAAAGGAGGTCGCCGGTATGATCCGCGCGTGCGTTTCGAGAACGCCTACCTCCCGGCACGGGGCTACTGGAGTTCGCCGTTTTGCCGTTGGCAGGGCAGCTTCGCCTCGGTCCACCCGGTTGGTTTAGCCGCGGACGTCACCAAACAGGCGCTCGACGCCCGCGGGATCGAAGCATCGGCGTGCGACTCCCTGGTCTTTGGCTGGACCGTCCCGAGCCGTGGGAGCTTCTACGGCGGGCCGTGGCTCGCCGGGCTGATCGGTGCTCCGCACATCACGGGCGCGACGATCAGCCAGGCGTGCGCCACTTCGGTCGCGGCGTTGGCCTACGCCGCGGCCCAGATCGACGCCGGCGGCGGCACTGCCACGCTCGTGATCACGACGGACAAGTGCAGTAACGGTCCACATGTCTATTACCCGGAGCCGAAAGGGCCGGGCGGCAAGGGGGAGGCCGAGGACTGGGTCTGGGACAACTTCAGCTTCGACCCCTGGGCGAGGAACTCGATGATCCAGACCGCCGAGAACGTCGCCAAGGAGGCCGGGATCACGCGCGAGGAGATGGACGCACTTACCCTCCGGCGTTACGACCAGTACCAGGACGCCGTCGACAGCCGATTCTTCGAGCGGTACATGGTCGTGCCCTACGACGTCAATCCGAGTGGCAAGAAGGTGATCGCCACCGTCGACGGCGATGAAGGCATCTTCCCCACGACCAAGGAGGGTCTCGAGAAGCTGGAACCCGTGCTGCCGGAGGGCACCGTCACCTATGGGACGCAGACCCACCCGGCGGACGGCACGGCGGGCATGGTCGTCGCCACCAAGGACCGCGCCAAGGCGTGGAGCGGTGACGCCGAACCGGTCCGCCTGATCTCGACCGCGACGGCGCGCGTCGAGAAGGGTTACATGGCCAAAGCGGTTGTCCCTGCCGCAAAGCGTGCCCTCGACGCGGCCGGGATCGGCGTGAAGGATTGCGCCGTGATCAAGACGCACAACCCGTTTGCAGTCAACGACATCTACCTCGCACGCGAGCTGGGTGTCGAGGCGGAGTGGTTCAACAACTACGGCTCGTCGCTCGTCTTCGGCCACCCGCAGGGGCCCACCGGGGCGCGGCTCATCGCCGAGGGGATCGAGGAAGCCCGCATGAAGGACGGCGGGTACGTCCTCTTCACCGGGTGCGCAGCCGGCGACACCGGTGCAGCCGCGGTTCTCCAGGTCTGACTGCGACGAGGGCCGGTGGAAGCTCATCTGAGGGTCCGGACGATCCAGCGGCGCACACTCACTCGCCGTTCTTGAAACCAGCGAGCTCGCGGAACCCACTCCGGGATGGCGTTACTCGCTGTCGGTGACCGTGATGATGGCAGCGACGTGGGCCTTCTCAGCCTGCACGTCCCAGACGATGAGTTCGTAGGTCCCGGCCGTCATCCATGCCAGCCGCTCACCGGTTGAATGGGGCGCCAGGTCTTTGACGAGATGGAGCGCCTCCTCGACCCAGGGGGGCTGGTCGGTGTTGGTTTCCGCCCACGCAACTGTCTGTTCGAGCGTGATGCCCTCTTCGCCGTGGCGTCCCCACAGGAAGTCGGCAACGACATCCGAGTCGTTCTCGATCTTGAACAGAGTGTTCCCTGCCTCCAGGACCTCCGGTCCGTTGTAGGTCGCTTGGGTTCCATCGAAACTGAGCGTCGGCTCGTCGTCACCGCCAAGCGCCAGCCAGAGCCCGACTCCACCCAAGACGACGATGACGACGACGGGTCCGAGCCACAACCAGCGGAAGCTCTGCTCCTGCCGGCCAGCATCGACGTCTGGATCGACGGTAGAAGAACTGCTCATAGCGACCCTCCTTTGGTGAGGCCACCCCCCAGGATGCCCACGGTCGGAGGACCGGAGAAGAGGCCGAAGTCACAACCCAACCGCTGCGAGGAGCCGGTCGAAGCGACCCTGTCGAGCAGCTCCGACCGGCTCGGCATCGTCGAGTCGCGCGCTCGAAGATGCCGGCACCCTCGATCAGGCCCGACCTCAGAGGTCGCTGACCCAGGTGTGCTCGGCGATCTTCAGCCCGTCTTCGGTCTGGACGATCCGGTACGCCGAAACGCCCGGGTAACTGCCGTCGAGCGCCTGTTCGGTGGCGACCACGAAGTATGTCGGGCCGTCACCCGTCATCATGAGATCCCCGACTCGCTCGATCTGGAAGCCGGGACGGACGGCCACATTCGCCTGAGTATTCCGGTCGACCGCGTAGTCCCCCACGGCTTTGAAGAGGTAGTCCTCGGTGGTCAGAGCGAAGAACGCCTCCGTGTCGCCCTCGACGTATGCCTTGACGTAGTCGTCGTAGAGCGCCGTGACCTCGTCGGTGGCGGCCGTTTCCGGCTCGGATGCCAGGTCGTAGACGACCCAGGCGCTGAGTGCCAGCAACAGGACCGTCACGACGATCACGGCACCGACGAGCCAGCGGTTGTTCCGCCGTGCCGACGCAAGCTGTTCGGCCGGAGCAGTATCGATTGTCGTTGCCATCGCCTTCTCCTTCACTCGATTCCTCACGATGAGGGCGGTGATCACAGCAACCACTAGCGCGACCGTCGGGACGAGCACTGACCCAACCGATGCGGATGCGGCCGCCCCCCGGAGGCCGTCTGGGATCCACCTCGCCGCCGTATCGAACCCTGGGTGATGCAACACCACGCCAAGCACCATGGAGGTGCCCAACACGGCAACCGTGGCGGCGAATGCGATGGAAGCGGCCCAGGCCGGTCTCCGCCATTCTCGGGAGCGCATCGTCACCGCGCTTCGGCCCCCACGACGAATCGGCGCATCCGTCACCGGTTCGGTACCAGTGCCGTACCCGAGTTCCGCCTCGACACGGGCCACGACTGCCGAGCTGTCGAGGCTCTCGACAGTGCCGACCGGGTCGGCCGCCTCGAGCAGTTCGTAGACCACATCGCTTCTCGTCACGGTGCTCCCCCTTTTCTTGGAGTGGGAGCCGCGATGCGGGTCACGTGCTCCCGGCCGGCCAACGAGTGGTAGCGCCGGGCAAGGCGCCGCTTGGCGCGGTGGATGCGCTGATCGACCGCATCGATCGAACAGCCGAGGAGACCGGCGATGGTGGCATGGGGGAGCTCATCCCAAGCAGCCATCCGCAGCACCTCCTGATCACGTGCGCCCAGCTGGTCCAGCGCTTCGAGCACCAAGCCAATCTCTTCCTGCCTCACCACCACGGTTTCCGGGTCGTCGGTCGACACCGACGGTGCTCTCGACCTGGCGAGCAGACGGTGTCTCCTCGCCTCGCCGCGCCACTGGCGCGACAAGACCCGTCGTGCGACTCCGTACAGCCACGGCAGAACCGAATCGGCATCCGGCATGTCCTCCATCCGGCGCCACGCCGTCAGGAAGACCTCGGCGGCGGCGTCGACGGCGTCATCGGGGTTCGTCCGTCGCAGGCAGTACGCATGCACTGCCCGGTGGTGCTCCTCGAAAACCCGTCGAAACGCTGCCTGGGACCGTCTCATCGATCCTCCGTCGCATCGCCCTCATCTCATCTATCCCCGTCTGCGGGCGAACCTGACACCCATCTGTACGCACACTCGACCGACCGTGGCCAGAGGCGAATCGCCACCTTGGAAGCGATCGCGGCTACTGCGCCAGGTCGCGAACCGCATCCATGTACAGCTCGGCGTAGATCTGGTGGCCGAAGCACACGGGGGCGCGATGCCTCGCCCCGCACCGTGTCACCAGCTCGAGCGACGGGCCAGGGACACCGCAATGATCCAGGCGCCTACGAGCGCGAGCGGTGCGGCAACCCACCAGAGCCGGAGGATCACCGGCACCGCCATGCACGCCACCCCTGCAGCGAAACTCGCTGGTCGAACGATCCTGTGCACGGCAAGGGACCCAACCTGCCCCACCGGAACCGACACGGTGCGGACGCCGATCGGCACCAATCCGAGGAGCGTCCGTGCCACCTGCCACCGCAGCTCACCGTTGCTGACCTCGAGCCGGGTCCGCAGGTAGCGGGTCAACCCGTTCGCGGGCACGGTGATCGGCGGCACGCTCCCCATGCCGGGCTCGCTCGCCAACGCCATCCTCGTGCTCCCATCGGTCAGACGGTGCCGGCAACGGCCACCGTTGCCACGTGACCATTGAATGCGCACTGCGACCCGGGCGGGAAGAGTCCTTTGCCTCATGCACATGGCACGGAAAGTGGTGGCGCAACCACAGGGAGCGCGTGTATGCTAGGGGTACTACGCAGGGGGCGTGGTGTGGGCGATGGGAAGGGGTCGCCAGGATGCTGTCTTGGGGGAGCCCGGCTGAGCGCGGGCGCTGTGTGGTGGAGAAACGGAAGGTTCGTCTTCTCGACGAGCGGGGTGCGTCCGCGCTCGAGCTTGCTATCGCGCTCCCGATCCTGTTGATGCTCCTATTCGGGACCGTCACGGTCGGGGTTGCCTTCTTCAACAAGATCTCGCTCAATGGCGCCGCTCGGGAAGCCGGCCGATTCGGTGCGACGTACCCCGAGGAGGATGCGGCCACGCCGGACG
>CAYQZO010000153.1:0-5368 GCA_964421925.1 uncultured Acidimicrobiaceae bacterium | reverse complement strand
CTCTCCAAGGGGATGACCTACAAATCCGCTGCCGCCGGGCTCGACCTCGGTGGGGGCAAGGCGGTCATCATCGGCGACCCGAGGACCATGTCCACCGAGCGCCTGTTGCGTGCTTTCGGACGGGTCGTCGACTCGCTCGGCGGCCGCTACATCACCGCCGAGGACGTGGGCACGACCCCCGAGGACATCTCGTTCGTGGCGCGGGAGACCAACTTCGTGGTCGGGCTCCCCTCCCACGAGGGCGGGTCCGGTGATCCCTCGCCGGCCACCGCACGCGGGGTGATGGCAGGGATGCGGGCCGTCGCCATGCGACTGTGGGGGAGCCAGGACCTCGCCGGCCGCAAGGTGGCGGTCCAGGGCGTGGGCAAGGTCGGGATGGACCTGGTCCGCCGCCTCACCGAAGAAGGCGTCGAGACCGTGGTGACCGACGTCTACGACGAGGCGGTGTCCCACGCGGTGGAGACCTACGGGTCGAAGGCGGTCGCCGTCGACGAGATCCACGACGTGGAGTGCGACATCTTCGCTCCGTGTGCGCTCGGTGCCTGCCTCTCCGAGAGCACCATCCACCGGCTCCGCTGCCAGGCGGTCGCCGGGTCGGCGAACAACCAGCTCGCCCTCGATGAGGACGCCGATCTGCTGGACCAGCGCGGGATCTTGTACGCACCCGATTTCGTGATCAACGCCGGGGGAGTCATCAACATCGCCGTCGAGATGGACGGCTACTCGGTCGATCGAGCCAAGGCCATGATCGACCGCATCTACGACAACGTCACCGCCGTGTTCGACATGGCCGATGCCGAGGGGATCAACCCGCACCAGGCGGCGGCCCGGGTCGCCGAGAAGCGGATCACGGATCTCTCGTCGCTGAGGATGAAGCGCCGCCCCGGCCAGCACCGCGGTGTCTTGCGCCGGGGGGTGATCCAATGAGCATGGAACTCGAGACCGTTTCCGACCACACGCTGCTCGGGCTCAGCGACGACGACCTCGTCGAGATGTACCGGCGGATGGTGATCGCCCGCAAACTCGATGACCGTATGTGGGCGCTCAACCGGCAGGGCCGGGTCCCCTTCGTGGTTTCGGTCTCGGGCCACGAGGCCACCCAGGTCGGTGCCGCCTTCGCTCTCGACCCCTCCAAGGACTGGTCGCTTCCCTACTACCGGGATGTGGCCTACAACATCGGACTTGGGGTCAGCCCCGAGGACGTTTTCCTCGGCGTGTTCGCCAAGGCGGCGGACCCGGCATCGGGGGGGCGTCAGATGCCAAACCACTGGTCCGAGCCCGACCTCAACCTCTTCACCCACTCGTCGTCGATCGCAACCCAGTTCCCACACGCGGTCGGCATCGCCTACGAGTTGAAGCGCGCCGGCTCCGACGCGGTCGTGCTGGTGTCCGGTGGCGAGGGCGCAACTTCCGAGGGGGACTGGCACGAGGCGATGAACTTCGCAGGCATCCATGAGTTGCCGGTGATCTTCCTGATCCAGAACAACCTGTACGCGATCTCGGTGCCCGCCTCCGAGGAGGTTGCGGGATCCATCGCCGACCGCGCCGCCGGCTACGGCTTCGAGGGTGTGACCGTCGACGGAAACGAGATCCTCGGGGTGTACAGCGCGACGAAGAGCGCCGTGGACAAGGCCAGGGAGGGCGGAGGTCCGACGCTCATCGAGGCCAAGACCTACCGCTACTACGCCCACACCTCCGACGACGACGACAAGCTGTATCGCACCCGCGAGGAGGTCGAGGAGTGGCGGCGCAAGGATCCCATCCCGGGACTCAGGCGCTACCTGGTGGAGAACCGGTTGCTCGACGCCGCCGCCGAGGAGCGGATCGATGAGGAGGCAGCAGCCCTCATCATGGATGCCGCCGATAGCGCCGAGAACGCCCCCGATCCGACCGACGCCCTCTCCCACGTCTACGCCAAGCCGATCACGCCGACCGAGCCGGTCACCGACCTCGAGCCTGCGCTCGGCGGAGACGAGGTCAACCTGATCACCGCCATCAACCAGGGGCTGCACCACGCCATGAAGCTCCACGACGACACCGTCACCTTCGGTGAGGACGTGGCAGATCCCAAGGGTGGCGTGTTCAAGGCCACGGCAGGGCTCACCGACACCTTCGGGGCGGAGCGATCCTTCAACGCACCCCTCGCCGAGTCGCTGATCATCGGCCTGGGGATCGGGATGGCGGCCACCGGCACCAAGGCCATCCCCGAGATCCAGTTCGCCGACTTCATCCACCCCGGCTTCGATCAGCTGGTCTCCGAGGCCGCCCGCATCCACTACCGGTCCAACGGGCGCTGGCAGTGCCCGATGGTGGTACGGGTCCCCTACGGCGGTGGAATCCACGGAGCGCTCTATCACTCCCAGTCCATCGAGGCCCTGTACGCCCACATCCCGGGCCTCAAGGTGGTGGTGCCCTCCACCCCTGCCGATGCCAAGGGCTTGTTGCTGTCCGCCATCGAGGATCCCGATCCGGTGATGTTCCTCGAGCCCAAGAAGCTGTACCGGCTGGCGGTGGGCCCGATGCCGGCCGGCGATCACCGGGTGCCCATCGGCAAGGCAGCGTTGCGCCGGGATGGTGGCGATCTGACCATCATCGCCTACGGGGCGATGGCCTACTTCGCCGTCGAGGCGGCCGACCGTCTCGCCGAGGAGGGGATCGAAGCCACCGTCCTCGACCTCCGCTCGCTGAAGCCGCTGGATTGGCCCTCGATCCAGGCCGCCGTCGAGCGCACCAGCAAGGTCCTGGTCGTCTACGAAGACAACGAGTTCCTCGGTTACGGTGCCGAGGTATCCGCCCAGATCATGGAGAAGTCGTTCGACTGGCTGGACGCTCCGGTGCGGCGCTACGCAACACCCGACGTCCCGACCTTCCCGTATGCGGCTTCACTGGAGAACCAGGTCATCCCGAACACGGATGGCATTGTGGAGAGAGCCAGGGAGCTTTCGCTGTATTAGGTACTAGGTATCAGGTATCAAGAGCCTGATGTCTGGTGCGTTCACGATCAGGCCTGCGGTCGGCGCCGATCGCGAGGCGGTTGCCGCCTTCACCACCGACACCTTCGACTGGGGTGACTACGTCCCCGATGCGTTCGCCGAATGGCTCGGCCAGCCCGGCTCGCACATGGTGGTCGCCGTCGACGCCGAGGACACCCCCGTCGGCGTGTCGCGGGCCCGGTTCGTGTCGCCATCGGAGGCGTGGTTCCATGCCGCCCGCGTCGACCCGGCCTGGCGCGGCCGGGGCATCGCCGGAGAGATGGCGGCCGCACTGCGCACCTGGGCGGCGAGTGAGGGGGCAATCGTCGGGCGGCTCCTCATCGAGGACTGGAACGAGTCCTCGATCCGCCACGTCGAGAAGATCGGCTTCCGGAAGGTGGTGGGTGTCGTCCGGGGAGTGAAGGCGGTCGGGGACGCCTCGCCGAGCCCGAATGGGAACGGCGGTCGACGCGTTCCCTCCCGCTTGCGGGCCCGCCAGGCCCATGCCGCTGATGCCGCGCCGGCGTTCGCCTCCTGGTCGGTTGGCGAGCTCGGCCGGGCATCACGCGGGCTCACCGGCTCGCACTGGACCTACGCCCGCCTCACCGTGGATCACCTGGTCTCGGCGGCGCGACGCGGAGCCTTCTGGGAGATCGGGGGCGGGTGGGCCGTTGCCGATGCCGAAGGTGACCGCTTCGAGGTGGCCTGGGTGGAGTCCAGACGCGAGGATGTCCCCGATCTGCTCCGCGCGCTCATCGACGTCGGCATCGGATCCGGCGCCGAGGCCGTGGTGCTGTGGGCACCTGCGGTCGACTGGATGGTGCAGGCAGCCCGCCGGCTCGGCTTCGACACCGAGCCCATGGGGGTCTTCGAAGTCGAGCTCCCTTGACGCTTGACTCCGGGTGTCGCGGCACCGATACAGACGAAGGACTGGATGACTGACGAAGCCTTCACGGCCCTCCTCGCCGCCGCCAAGGAGGGCAGCGACGAAGCATGGGCTGAGTTGCTCGAACCGATCGCACCGAAGCTGGTCGGCTACTTGAGGCTGCGCGGATCCAAGGACCCGGAGGCCGCGGCCGGGGACGTGTTCGCCGACGTTGCCAGCCGGATCGACACCTTCGTCGGCACCAGGGACAACTTCGCCTCGTGGGTGTTCGTCATCGCTCATCGTCGCCTCATCGACGAATTCCGCCGGGAAAGCGCCCGCCCCTCCGAAGTGCTGACCGAGGCACCGATCGAGATCGCGGTCGCGTCCAGCGCCGAGGAGGAGGCGCTGAGCACCCTCTCCGCCGAAGCGGTGAACGACCTGCTCTCCGACCTCACCGGGCCCCAGCGCGACGCCATCTACCTGCGCGTGGTGGCAGGCCTCTCTGTGGAGGAGACCGCCACGGTCATGAACCGGACGATCACCTCGGTCAAGGCCTTGCAGCGGCGGGGCCTCGCTGCGCTGCGTCGACGCCTCGAGTAACTAGCTACTAGGAGCGCCCAAAAAGAATTCTCAAGTGGGGGGTATCGCGATCGACGCTTCATCCGATTACAGGGGTGATGCACGATTTGCTGACGCTGGCCGACGAAGACGCCGAGGCACTGCTCACCGGCGACACCCCCTCCGGCGACTTCGCCCGGGTCGAGTGGGTGCTCGACGCCATCAGGCGGCTCGGCGAACCCAAGCCGGGTCGGGACCTCTCTCCCTTGTACACCTCGCTCGACCCGAGCGCCCCGCCGCGTGACGCCCTGACCCGCCTCGAGATCAGCCTCACCGAGGAGTGGACCGCACGCCTCGGGCCCAAGGTCGCCGTCGGCGTCGTTGCCCTGCTGCTCGTGTTCGGCAGCACGACCGGCGTGGCCTTCGCCGCCGACGGGGCCAAGCCCGGTGACTTCCTCTACGGGATCGACCGGGCGGTCGAGGCCATCGGGATCGGCGACGGCGGCTCCGCAGAGCGGCTCGACGAGGCCGAGGCAATGATCGCCGAGGGTGACGTGGCCGGTGGGGTTGCCCATGCTGCGGAGAGCCTCGGAGACTCCCCCGACGAGCTGATGGCCAAGGAAGCGATCCTGGCCCTCGCAGCGGATCTCGAAGACCATCCCCTTTTCGACGACGCCGTCGGTGACTTGCTGAAGTACCTGCGAGACCACGAAGGTGGCAAGGTCATGGGTTCCGTCGTGATGGGCTACGCCCACTTGATCGGCAACGGACCGCAGGACGATCCGCCGGGCCTCGAGGACAACCCCGGCCAGGGCGATGAGAACTCCGGCCAGCCCAGCGACAACGCCGGCGAGGGCAGCGACAACTCCGGCCAGCCCAGCGACAACTCCAGCCAGGGCAGCGACAACTCCAGCGAAGGCAGCGACAACTCCGGCCAAGGCAGCGACAACTCCGGCCAAGGCAGCGACAA
>CAYQZO010000152.1:0-5388 GCA_964421925.1 uncultured Acidimicrobiaceae bacterium | reverse complement strand
ACATCCACTGCACGACGCTCAACGACACCGAGATCCAGATGATCGTCGACACCGGCGGCACCGTGTCGCTGGCCTCCCCGGTGGAGATGATGATGGGCCACGGCATGCCGCCCATCCAGAAGTTCCTCGACCGGGGGCTGCGGCCCTCGTTGAGCGTGGACGTTGAGACCAACGTGCCCGCCGACATGTTCAACCAGATGCGCTCGGTGCTCGGCCTCCAACGGGCGATCGCCGCGGCCGAAGGCAAGAGCCCGGTCCCGCCCCGCGAGGTCCTGGAGTACGCCACGGTGGAGGGAGCGAAGGCCAACGGCCTCGCCGCCAGGGTAGGGACGCTGACCCCGGGGAAGCAGGCCGACATCGTGCTGCTCCGAACCGACCGGATGAACGTCACGCCGCTCAACGATCCGGCCACCGCCGTCGTGGTGGGGATGGACACCGGGAACGTGGACACGGTGCTCGTCGCCGGCCACGTCCTCAAGCAGAACGGAAAGCTGCTCCACGTGGACTGGCCGGCGGTGCGCCGGATGGCCGACGAGTCGCGAGACCACGTGATCGCCAAGTCCGGGTTCAAGGTTCCCAAGATCTAGGAGGCAGCGTTGGCAACGACCGCCGAAGTAGAAGCGTGGGCCGAGGCCTATCGCCAGGCCTGGGAAGCAGCCGACAGCAAGGCCGCGGCTGAGCTGTTCACCGAGGACGCCAGCTACCGCGACAACATCTTCGAGGAGCCACATCGCGGGCGCGACGGGATCGAGCGGTACTGGACGAACGTCACCGCGGCGCAGTCGGAGGCGACCGTCCGCATGGGCGCGCCCTTCGTCGACGGTCGGCGAGCGGTCATCGAGTTCTGGACCACAATGCTGGTCGACGGGGATGAGCTGACGTTGCCCGGTGCGCTCCTCCTTCGGTTCGACGACGACGGGTTGTGTGAGGACCTGCGCGAGTACTGGGTGACCCTGCCGGAGCTTCGCCGGCCCCCGGAGGGCTGGGGGGAGTGACCTTCGACCCTGTTGGCAGGCCGGAGGCCGTGCCAACTTGGGATTCGACACCACGGGAGAAGGGCCCGCCATCCTCGTCATCGATGATCTGAACAAGCGCTACGGCGACGTCGTTGCCCTCGACGACGCCAGCTTCACCGTGGAGCGGGGCCGCATCCTCGGCTTTCTCGGCCCCAACGGCGCCGGCAAGACGACGACCATGCGCTGCATCTTCGGGCTGGTGACCCCTGACTCCGGCGAGGTGACCTGGGACGGCGCGCCGATCTCGGACGCGGTACGGCTCCGCTTCGGGTACATGCCCGAGGAACGGGGGCTCTACCCGAAGATGAAGGTGGGCGAGCAGCTGATTCACTTCGGGCGGCTCTCCGGGCTCGGCCGCGACGAGGCGACTGCGGCGACCGAGCACTGGCTGCGCGAGTTCGGGCTCGGCGATCGCGGCGACGCCAAGCTGGAACAGCTGTCCCACGGCAACCAGCAACGGGTCCAGCTGGCCACAGCCCTCGTCCACACCCCGGAGCTCCTCGTCCTCGACGAGCCGTTCGCCGGGCTCGACCCGCTCGGCGTCGACGCCCTCGCCGCGACCCTGCGCGACCTCGCGTCCGGGGGCGCCGCCATCGTGTTCTCCAGCCATCAGCTCGATCTGGTGGAAGACGTGTGCCAGGACGTGGCCATCATCAGCAACGGTCGGGTGGTGGTGACCGGCAATCTCGACGAGCTGCGCGCCCGGTCGGCGAAGCGTCGGCTGGAGATCGTCGTCGACGGCCGGCCCTGGGCTCCCCAGCTCGCCGGCGCCGAGTGGGTGGACGGCCCGGGAGCGCCCCATGCGGTGGTCTCCAAGAACACCGCGGTGGAAGAGATCCTCGCCGCAGCACGGGCGGCGGGAACGGTGGATCGCTTCGCCTTCGAGCCCCCAACGCTCACCGATCTGTTTCGTGAGGCGGTGGCGGTATGAGCTGGTGGTCCCAGACCTGGTTGCTGGCTCGACGTGAGTTCGTGCAGCGCGCCCGCAGCCGCGCCTTTCTCATCACCATGGCCGTGATCGCCACCGCCATCATCGGGGCCGGCTTTCTGGTGTCGCTGGTCAACCCTACGGAGGAGCCCATCTCGGTTGGGATCGCGGGGACTGTGCCCGAAGGCATCGACACCGACCTCGAGGCAACGGCGATGGCGTTCGACGAGGAGGTCACGGTCACGTACTTCGACTCCGAGGGAGCGGCCGAGCAGGCCCTCGAGGACGGCGACGTCGACGTCGTGCTGGTCGATGGCACCGGTCTGATGTGGTGGGAGGAAGAGAGCATCCGCATCACCCAGATCGTGCAACGGGCGGTGACGCTCAACGAGCAGCGCAGTGTCATCGCCGAGCTCGACCCAACTCCGGATCAGGTTGCCCGTCTGCAGGGAACCGTGCTCACCACAGGCTCGCTCAACGAGCCGGCGCCCGACGACGAAGCCAACCAGATCGCCGCCTTCCTCGCCTCCATGGTGCTCTACGTCGCCATCCTCGTGTTCGGCCAGTTCGTCGCCCTGGGGGTGGTCGAGGAGAAGCAGAACCGGGTGGTCGAGGTGGTGCTGTCGCGGGTGGACTCCGCGCAGATCCTGGTGGGCAAGGTGGCCGGCATCGGGGCCCTCGGCCTTGCCCAACTCGTTGCGCTCGGTGCTGCGGTCATGCTGACGCTGTCCCTCGTCGAGGCCGATGTATCCCTCCCTTCCATCGGGTGGACCCTCGCGGTGGGGACCGTCTTCTGGTTCATCCTCGGCTACACGCTGTATGCCTTCGTCTACGCCGCCCTCGGGTCCACGGTGTCCCGCCAGGAGGACCTGCAGGGCGTGCTCATCCTCCCCGTCGTCTTCATCCTCCCCGGCTTCTTCATCGCCCAGTTTGCGGTGACGGAGCCGGAGACCACCATGGTCACCCTTGGCTCGTTCTTCCCGCTGTGGACGCCCTTCGTCATGCCGATGCGCGTGGCCAACGGGGTCGCGGCGGGTTGGGAAGTGGCGCTGTCTGTGGTGCTGGTACTCGCCACCGCGTACCTCCTCATCCGTATCGGCGCCAGGGTGTACCGGGGCGCACTGCTGGAGATCGGTACCCGGGTAAAGCTGCGCGATGCGTGGCGCATGGCCGGCCCGGCGAGCTGAAACCTGCGGCGATAGGCTGACCCGGGTGGAACAACGCGGGTTCATCCTCATCGCCGACATCACGGGCTACACGGCGTATCTCAACGAGTCGGAGCTTGTCCACGCCCAGGGCACGCTCACCGACCTGTTGGAGCTGCTGATCGATCACACCAGGAGCCCGCTGGTCATCTCCCGCCTGGAGGGCGACGCCGTGATCAGCTACGGCCTCGAGGACGGCTTCCTCAGCGGGCAGACCTTCCTGGAGACCATCGAGACCACCTACAACGACTTCCGCAAGGCCATCGAGTTGATGGTCCTCAACAACACGTGCCGGTGCAACGCCTGCGCAAACGTGTCGGCGCTGGATCTCAAGTTCTTCGTCCACTACGGGTCGTTCGTGCTCCAGCAGCTCGGCGACCACCAGGAGCTGCTGGGCACCGACGTCAACCTGATCCACCGCCTCCTCAAGAACTCGGTGACCGAAGCCACCGGGATCCGTGCCTACTTGCTGTGCACGGAGGCGGCCGTGGAGGCGCTTGGCATCGACTCCTCCGACCGGATGGTCAGGCACGTCGAGCAGGTTCCCGACTTCGGGGAGACCGTGGTGTGGGTCACCGACATGACGCCGCTGTACGAGGCCTGGGCCGCTCAAGATCGAATCGTGATCGATTCCTCCGAGGCGGTCGGCGGTGTGAACAGTGTGGACATCGGCTTGCCCAAGGCACTGGTGTGGGACTACCTCGCCGATCCCGGCTTCCGCAGGTTCATCCTGGCTGATGACCGCATGGATCTACTCGATCGACAGGGGGGCAGAGTGGCGGCGGGCTCGAGCTACATGTGCTACCACGGCGACAAGGTGTTGCCGCAGGTCGTCCTGGAATGGGATCCCTTCGATCGGATGGTCGTCGAGCAGGCCCTGGACGGCACCAACACGGTGCTCATCGACATGCTATTGAGCCCGATCGAGGGCGGGACCCGGCTGACCACGATTGCAGCCCGTCCCACCGGCGGGCTCCTGCTGAAGGTGTTGCTGCGCGTGAACGGCTTCAACGTTCGGCGTCAGTTGAAGCAGTTCCGGGACGCCGTCGAGGGCGATCACGAGCACCGGCAGGAGACCGGGCCATCGCTGCAGCTCGATCCGGCTGCGGTCGCCGCCACGGCTGCGGGAGCGGTCGCCGGGTGGAGCGCCGCAGCGGATGATTGACCTGCTCACCCCCGCCCAGCTGCGGGCGCGGGGCGGGCTGAAGTGGACCCGGCACGACCGGGACGTGCTGGCGGCGTGGATCGCCGAGATGGACTTCGGGCTCGCCCCTGCGGTGGCGCAGGCCCTGCACGACGCGGTGGACCGCGCCGACACCGCCTATCCGTATCCCGAGCTGGAACGGAGGATCGCCGAGGCCGCCACCGGGTTCTGGGCGAAACGCCTCGGCTGGCATGTCGACCCTGATCGTGTGTTCTCCGCTCCCGACGTCACCGAGGGACTGCGCCGAGCCGTTATGCTGCTCACCAGGCCGGACTCGCCGGTCATTCTGCACACCCCGATCTACCACCCCTTCTACTCCATGGTCGCCCGCGCCGGCCGGCGTCTGATCGATGTCCCGTGTCGGCCGGACGAGAACGGCGTCTATCACCTCGATCTCGAAGCCATCGATCGCGCTTTCGCCGGCGGCGCCGGATCGATCGTGCTGTGCAACCCGTGGAATCCGGTGGGGAGATCGTTCTCGGTGGAGGAGGTGGACACCGTCCTTGCGAGCGCATCGGCGCACCGCGCCCGTGTGCTCTGCGACGAGATTCATGCTGCACTGACCTACGGATCGGAGCACGTGGTCGCCTGCACCCGCGATCCCGACGTCGTCATCACCGTGACCGCAGCGTCGAAGGCCTTCAACACACCCGGGTTGAAGTGTGCGCAAGTGGTGCTCAGCAACGACGACGACCGGCGATCGTGGGCCGACTACTTCACCCCGGAGAAGGTGGGCGTTGGGACATTCGGCCTCATCGCCAATGCAGCGGGATACCGCGATGGCGGTCCCTGGCTCGATGAGGTCCTCGCCTACCTCGAGAACAATCGGAGACTGCTCGGCGAGCTCCTCGCGGACCGTCTTCCGGGTGTGATGTGTGCGCTGCCCGAGGCGACCTACCTGGCCTGGCTCGACTTCCGAGGTTACGGGCTCTCCCTCCCGGCCGCCCATCTCCTGGAGCGGGCACGGGTCGCCCTCGACGAAGGTGCCAGGTTCGGTGCGGCCGGCAGCGGCTTCGCCAGACTCAACTTCGCCAC
>CAYQZO010000151.1:0-5402 GCA_964421925.1 uncultured Acidimicrobiaceae bacterium | reverse complement strand
GGTCCGCATCCACGCCACCACGGTAAACCGCACCGACCACGGCGTGCTCAAGGGCACGCCCCTCTTCGCCCGGGCGTTCTACGGGCTGACCAGGCCGAAGCACCCCGTCCTCGGCAACGAGTTCGCCGGCACCGTGGAGGCGGTCGGCGACGGGGTGACGTCGCTCGCCGTCGGCGACCGGGTGTTCGGCTACAACGACTCCACCTTCGGCGCCCACGCCCCGTACATCACCGCCAACGAGTCCGGGCTGATCGCCCCCATCCCGGAGGGCCTCTCCTTCGAGGAGGCGGCTCCCGGCAACGAGGGCGTGCACTATGCGCTCAGTTGCCTGCGCTGGGCCAACGTGAAAGAGAGCGACCGGATCGCGGTCTACGCGGCCACCGGCGCCATCGGATCGGCTGCGGTCCAGCTCGCCAAGCATCTCGGGGCCGAGGTCACCGCGGTGTGCGGTCCCGACCACCTCGACCTGGTCCGCTCCCTCGGTGCGGACCGCGCCATCGACTACACCACCGAGCCGCTCCCGCCTCCCGGGGAGACCTACGACGTGGTCATGGATGCGGTGGGCAAGACCCGGTACTCGGTGTGGAAGGAGGCGCTGGTCCCCGGCGGGTCGTTTGCGGCCACCGAGTTCCGTCCCATGCTCCCCGGTCTCGGTCTGGTGCTGTGGTCGCGCTTCTTCGGGGACAGACGCGTCGCCCTGCCTCTGCCCAAGCACAGCCCGGACACGGTGGCGTGGTTCGCAGAGCTGATGGCGGCGGGAGAGTTCCGCCCCCTCATCGACCGCAGCTATCCGTTCGACGAGATCGTCGACGCCTTCCGCTACGTGGCCACGGAACAGAAGGTGGGCAACGTCGTCGTCACGATGGACTGACGTCCTCCGGGTCTCCGCCAGGGGCGTCGGTGCGGTAATGGAGGTCGGTGATCTGGAGCCGGATGTACTCCAGCTCCCCGCTGTCGAGGAGCCAGACGGCACGACCGGCCGAAGGCACCTCGAATCCACCGAACGAGGCGTGGGCCGAGATCGGTGTCGCCCACCGGTCGAGCTCGAAGCCGCGGTCCGTGGCCCGGTACCGGTCGGCGCGGAAGTCGACGAATCGGCCCTCGCCGTCGAAGCGGAACTCCGCCGACACGGTCAGACCCCCGACCGTCACGGACCCCATCGCCGAGGTGTCGTCGATCGGCTCCCAGGAGATCAGGTCCGTCGCCCACACCTGGGGGAACCACACGGTCTCGTTCAGCCACCGCATCAGCGCACCCTGGTCCATCTCGGACCCCGTCTCGTCCACGACCGTCTTCACGCCGAAGAGCCGGACGTGCATCCACCCCTTGCCGGCGTCGAGCGAGTCGACGGCGAGAGCCACGGGCAGCTTCGCCAGCCGGACCGTTGCGCGCCACTGGAACCCGGGCGGATCGAGCGTGTAGTCCTGGTCGGCGGTGAAGGGGAGCCACCGGTCCCGGATGAGGATCTCGCCTCTCTGCTGCAGGGTGACGGTGGTCGGCACCTCGGCTCCCACCACCCCGGAGCGGCGCAGCGTCCGCTTCACCGGCACGGGAAGGCCCGCGATGCGCTCCTCGGTCACCGTGGTCATGGCGGCAACCGTAACGGCCACCGGGTCGGAAAGGGCGTCAGCCGGCGGTGACGTCCACGTTGATGGTGTGGTAGCCGGTGGCCCCGTCGGGGCGGGCTCCTTGCTCGACCGCGGTCTGGGTTTCCCCCGTGGCGTCGGTGGCCCGGACCCGCAGCGTGTGGGTCCCCGGCGTCGCCTCCCACGGGAACACCCACTGCCGCCAGGCGTGCTCGGTGATACCCTCGCCGAGCTCGGCCTCCGCCCACGCCGCGTCGTCGACCTGGACCTCGACCCTGCTGATGCCGCGGCTCTGCGCCCAGGCGACACCGGCGATGGGGACCATCCCGGCGGCGACGTTGCGCCCGTCGTGCGGCGTGTCGATGCGGGATTGGGTCTTCACCGGCCCCTCCTTGGCCCAGCCCCGCGGGATCCAGTAGGCGTCGAAGGCGTCGAGGGTGGTCAGCTCCACCTCGGTGAGCCACTTGGTCGCCGACACATATCCGTACAGGCCGGAGACGACGAGGCGGGCGGGGAACCCGTGGGCGGCGGGGAGCGGCTCGCCGTTCATCCCCACCGCCACCAGGGCGGGTCGGCCGCCTTCGAGCACCGCGGTCGGGAATCCCACGGTGAAGCCATCGACGGAGCGGCCCACCACCTGGGTTGCGCCGGCCTGGACTCCGGCCTCGTTGAGTAGCTCCTGGAGCGGCACGCCCAGCCAGCGGGCGTTGCCCACGAGGTCTCCACCCACCTTGTTGGACACGCAGCACAGGGTGATGGTCTGCTCCACCATGTCCCGGGCCAGCAGCTCGTCGTAGGTGAGCTCGAAGGGGTCGTCCACCATCCCGGTGAAGCTGAGCTTCCAGCTCTCCGGCATGACCTGGGGGGTGATCAGCGCGGTGTCGATGCGATAGAAGTCCTCGTTCGGCGTGTACAGCGGGGACAGCCCCGGGTAGGCCGCCGTCGACAGCCCGGACACCACCGGCTCCTCGGTCACCCCGGTGCCGAGCACGATCCCGGACCGGGCCGCTTCCACGGCGCTGCGTGAGCCGAGCCACCGGCCCGCCACCCCGCTCAGGGCCGCCAGACCACCGAGGGCGATGGCGACGGTGAAGAAGCTGCGCCTGTCGGGTGAGTCCGGCGCCGTGTCACCGGCGGGCGTGTCCTGCTCGAGCATGCCGAGCAGCCAGAAGAGCGACCCGATCCCCACCCCGGTGGCAATGAGGGCGTTGATGACCGCACCGACATTGGGCGCCAGCGGGTCCCGTATGCCGGCGAGAGCACCGAGGACTCCGAAAACGGCGAAGCCGGTGACCCCGATCCACGGTCGCCGGACGGCGAGCACACCGACCAGGGCGCCGATGAGGAGTGCGGTGATGACGATGCCGGTCAGCAAGGCGGGCTTGTCGTTGGTGCCGAGCAGTTCGATGGAGAGCTTGACCAGGCGGTCGGGGGAGAAATCGACGATGACGTCGCCGATCGACACGATGAGGGATGGGACCGAGGAGAAGAGGCCGGCGATGAGCTCGCTCACCCCGAGTGCCAGCCCGACGGCGACGACACCGGCGAGGGCGGCGCGGGCACGACTCGGATGCGACGAGTTGGTATCCGTATCTTCGATCATTGTCTCTCCCACTATGCACGGACAACGCTCGGAAGGCGCGGCACGTTTCTTAACAAGTGGTGAACTCGCGAGTGGAGCGGCGTGTGGCCAATATATGGGCGATGCCGGTGCCACAGCACATCCGTACCCGGGCCGCCCAGGTCCTCGAAGCGGCCTGGGACGATGACCGCGGGTACAGCTACCCCAACCCCGACGTCTACCCGCACCTATGGCTGTGGGACAGCTGTTTCCACGCCATCGCCTGGGCGGCTCTCGACGATCCCCGGGCCGGGCGGGAGCTGGAGGCGGTGTTCGTCGCCCAGCTGCCGAGCGGCTTCGTCCCCCACATGCGCTACGCCGAGCCCTCCCAGTACCGGGGCCCGCTCGACGACCGCTCCGGCTACACCCAGCCTCCGGTGTACGGGCACGCCCTCGCCTTCATCGCCGGGCGCGGGCTCCCCGTCCCCGACGGCGTTGCCCGGGCGGCGGCGGCCGCCTACGACTACCTCTGGGAGCACCGGCGCACCGATGACGGGCTGCTCCGCATCGTCCACCCCTGGGAGGCGGGCGCCGACGACTCGCCCCGCTGGGACGCCTGGGTGGGATCGACGGAGTGGAACCGGGACCGGTGGACCGGATTCGACCTGGAGCTGGTGAGCACCACCGAGTTCCTCCCCAGCGGCGAGTCGGTGGCCAACGCCATATTCGAGGCGGCGCCGGCCGCGTTCAACGCCATCGCAGTGCACGGGATGCGGTCCCTGGGTGAGCCGGTGTGGACCGGCCGCGCCGCCGAGCTGGGCGCCGCCATCGACGAGCACCTGTGGAACGACGACGAGGGCCTGTGGGACGACGCACCGGTAGTCGGCCCCGGAGACACGGTTGCCGTCCCCACCCTGGACGGGGTGCTGCCGGCTCTGTCCACGCGCGACCCGGAGCGGGCCAACCGTGCCCTCGACCAGCTTGCCGACCCGACCCGCTTCGCCGCACCCTTCGGCCTGGCCTACGTGGCCCGCACCCATCCGCTGTACCGGCCCGACCTGTACTGGCGGGGCGCCGCCTGGCCCCAGCTCAACCACCTGGCCCGGGTCGCCGCCCTGCGCTGGGGCAGGCACCAGCTCGCCGACGACATCGCGGGGATGACCCAGCGGGGAGCGGAAGCCTCCGGCTTCTCCGAGCTGTGGCATCCCGAGACCGGGGAGGAGCTTGGCGCGGTTCCCCAGAGCTGGGCGGCGCTCGCCGCCGTCGACGAGATCGCTCAGCCCCCGGCGATCACCGCGTAGGCCCACAGGTAGGCCCCGGCGTTCCACGCCTGTTGCCGGGCCCCGGACGGCTCGGCCGACGGGACGTGGATCCACTCCGGGAACGACCAGTCGTCGAGGGCGTTTGCCTCCGCCGTGCCCTCCAGCAGCTGGGCGGCCCGCTCCGCCCGGCCGGCCACCGCGGCGGCGACGGCGTGGGCGCCGCCGATGTAGGGCCACACCGCCCCGTTGTGATACGACCCGGGCGGGTTGCGCCAGCGGGGCGCCTGGATGGCGTCGGCGTCGGCGTCGTACAGCGTGTGCGGCTCGTGGGGGAGGAAGGGGCGGCCCCAGCTGCGGCTCGGGTAGGGCTCGTCGCACCCGTCCAGGTAGTCGAGCACGGTCTGCGCCCGATCGCCGCCGATCAGGCCCGAGGCCACGCCGAGGGCGTGGGCGAGCACGTCGCAGCGGTCGACGAAGTGCCCGAAGTTGACCAGCGCCATGTAGTGGCGGCGGTCGGTGCGGGCCGCCCTGGCGTACTCCCCGGCGGCGAGCGGGTGGGGGAACCGCACCGCCGCCCCGTCCGGGTAGGTGGCCACGCTGAGGTCGGAGAGGTCGGAGCCCGGCGCCGGCCAGAACAACCCGTGGACGGCGGCGGCGATCGGCTCTGGGTCGACCGGCGGCTCCCGACCCAGCGCCCCAGCGAGATCGGAGGCCCCCGCCGCCGCCCAGTGGGAGAGCACGTTGACGTGGAACACCCGTCCGGAGCGGCGCAAGGTTCCGTCCATCCAGTCGCCCCCGGCCGGGCTGTCCACGAGCCGGGTGCCGGTGAGGTCCTGGTAACCGAGCCAGCGCAGCGCCGCCTCCACCGCCGGCCACAGCTCCTCGGCCAGGTCCTTGCGCCCGGTGGCGACGACGTGCTCGGCGAGGGCGATCACCAGCCAGGGGGTGGCGTCGGTGGTGCCGCCCTCGCCCCAGTCCCAGTAGCCGCGCTCG
>CAYQZO010000150.1:3536-5444 GCA_964421925.1 uncultured Acidimicrobiaceae bacterium | reverse complement strand
GACCGGGATCGCGGTCGGCATGGCCACCAACATCCCGCCGCACAACCTCACCGAGGTCGTGAATGCCGTGATCCACGCCCTCGACCACCCCGACGCCACCGTGGATGACCTCTCCGAGTTCGTCAAAGGGCCGGACTTCCCAACCGGCGCCTACATCGTCGGGGTGAACGGAGTGAAGGACGCCCTGGCCACGGGCCGGGGCTCGGTCAAGATGCGGGCCGTCACCGACGTCATCGAGACCAAGCGGGGCCGGGTCGCCATCGTCGCCACCGAGATCCCGTATCAGGTCTCCCGTGATCGGATCATGGAGAAGGCCGCCGAGCTGGTGCGCAAGAAGACCATCACCGGCATCGCCGACCTGCGTGACGAGTCCGACCGGGATGGGACCAGGCTGGTCTTCGAGCTGAAGAAGGACGCCAACCCGCAAGTGGTGCTCAACCAGCTGTTCAAGGGCACTCAGCTCGAGGAGAACTTCCCGGTCAACCAGGTGGCGCTCGTCGACGGTGTGCCCCGCACCCTCAACCTGGCCGAGATGGTTCACCACTACATCGACCACCAGCTCGAGGTCATCGAGCGGCGCAGCCGGTACCGGCTCGCCCAGGCCGAGGCAAGGGCCCACATCGTCGAGGGGCTGTTGATCGCCCTGGACAACATCGACGAGGTGGTCGAGATCATCAAGGCGTCCGAAGATGTGCAGGCGGCGCGCGACGCCCTCATGGACCGGTTCGAGCTCAGCGAGATCCAAGCCACCCACATCCTCGACATGCCGCTGCGCCGGCTCACCGCACTCGAGACCGGCAAGCTGCGCGAGGAGTACGAACAGCTGCAGGCCCTCATCGCCGAGCTGGAAGCCCTCCTCGCCAGTGAAGAGAAGCGCAGGGCCCTCATCGGCGAGGAGCTCGCCGGGATCCGCGACAAGTACGGCACGGCGAGGCGCACCCGGATCATCCCCGACACCGGGGAGATGTCGCTCGAGGACCTGATCGCCGACGAGGACCTCGTGGTGACCGTGTCGGCGGCGGGCTATGTCAAAGCGGTCCTCGCCAGCGCCTACCGCACCCAGGGCCGGGGCGGACGCGGTGTACGGGGTGCCGCCCTGCGCGAGGACGATGTGGTCGAGCACGTCCTGCACACCTCCGCACACGCGTATCTGCTGTTCTTCACCAACCAGGGCCGGGTGCACCGGGTGCGGGCACACGAGATCCCGCGCAAGGACCGCAACGCCAAAGGTGTCCTCATCCACTCGGTCCTGCCCCTGGAGCCGGAAGAGAACATCCAGGCCGTGATCGACACCCGGGACTACGAGACCCATCGCTACCTGGTGATGTTCACCAAGGGCGGCCAGGTGAAGAAGACGAAGTTCGCCGACTACGACAGTCGCAACAAGGTCCTGGTCGCCATCAAGCTCGTCGACGGCGACGAGGTGGTGGCCGTGCGACCGACCGGCGGCGACGACGATCTGCTGATGTTCACCATGGGCGGCCAGGGGATTCGGTTCAGTGAGGACGACGTCCGCCCCATGGGCAGAGCCTCCCAGGGTGTGCGCGGCATCAAACTCCGCGAGGGCGACGAGGTTGTTTCTGCGGCAACGGCCAAGGAGGGGAGCGAGCTGCTCATCGTCACCTCCGGCGGATACGGGAAGCGCACTGATCTCAACCTGTTCCGCCGCCAGGGTCGGGGCGGGTTCGGCGTGAAGGCGATGAAGTTGACGCCCAGCCGCGGCGAGCTCGTGGCTGCTCGTGCGGTGACACCCGATGATGAGGTCGTCATGATCTCGTCGGACGGAATCGTCATCCGCCAGGCGGTGCGCGACATCAGCAGACAGAAGCGCGAGTCGACCGGTGTGCGGGTGATGAACCTGGAAGAGGGCGCCGAGCTCTCCGCAGCGGCACTGGTGCCAAGGAACGG
>CAYQZO010000150.1:0-3436 GCA_964421925.1 uncultured Acidimicrobiaceae bacterium | reverse complement strand
CCTTAATAGACCCTCTATCTACACTCACCCCTCTATGGCCGTACGCCGCGTTCGTCGCGTCATTCGCAAGATCGATCCCTGGACGGTGCTCAAGGTCTCGGTGATCTTCAACACCATCGCCGGCCTCGTCTTCGTGCTCGGCGTCTGGGTGATGTGGTCCTTGGCGGTGCAGCGGGGGATCCCCGACCGGATCACCGAGTTCTTCGAGAACTTCGCCCTCGTCTTCACCCCGGAGGGCGAGCTCTACTTCCGGGTCATCGTGCTGCTCACCGTCATCGGAGTGGTCACCCTCACCGCATTGATGACGCTCGGAGCGGTGGTGTACAACCTGATCTCCGACGTGGTCGGTGGCATCGAGGTCATCGTTCTCGAGGAGACCTACCTGGTGGCCCGGGCTCGCCAGGCGCCGCTGCGACCCGCGGTTCACGTGCCGAGCACCACGGAGGTCGAGATACCCGCGGTGTCGGTGGAGGAAGCCTCCGAGGAGGAGCCCGAGGAGGTGTCGGAGGAGGAGCCCGAAGAAGAGGAGATCCTCTGGCCGTCCGGGGCATCCCGCGACGACGACACGGTGGAGGACGAGGTATTGCTCGATGCCGGGGAAGAGGCCGTCGCCCAGAGCGGCTAGCGGCTCTCCCGAGGATGCCGACCACCCCCCGAACCGTGGGCCGTAGACAACGCTGAGCGTCGGCTACAGCCCTGGGTTGGCAGCACACCGGCTAGATCTCCGGCTCCTCCAGCACGAGGGGCAGGTCGATGACCGCCGACGGCCCGTCCGCCGCGACCTGGATCGGGACCCGGTAGCGGAGCTGCTCGTAGTAGCACAGACCCTCGGCATCCTCACGGCACCACACCAGGGTGAGGTCGGCGATCACGGCTCCGGAGCCCTCGACGAGCGTGAGTGCGACCGGAACCGGGAACTCGACACCGGTCAAGTCGACTCGCTCCCCGTCGGGGAAGAGGGCGACGTCGCCCTCCTGGGAGAGGAACAGCGACGAGGACGCCTCCTCGTTGACCTTGTACCCCGGGGGGAGGGAGACGTCGAGGTTGATCCGGGCGGCCCCCGCCCCGGCGTTTACTGCGGGCAGGGTGAGCAACGGGCCCGAGTACGAGTCGTCTCTGGTCACGAAGACGTCGAGGCCGCTCAGCACGAGCGTCGCCGCCGCTCCACTCGTGAGATCGATGCGGCGGATGACGTGGTTGTTGGTGTCGGCCACCCACAGGATGTCCCCGGCCACCGCGATCCCACCCGGTTCGTGGAACAGGGGCACGGCGCCGTCCGCCCAGCCCTGCTCGCTGCCATAGAGGGTGGTGGTCTCTCCGCTGGCGGGGTCGATCGCCTTGATCTTGGAGTTGTAGGTGTCGGCCACGAGCAGGCGCCCGTCGTGCACGGCGATCCCGAGCGGATGCTGGAAGCGGGCTTCGGCGCCCACGCCGTCCTCGTCGCCGAAGTCGAAGAGGGTGAGCTCGCCACCGGCGACGAGCCGGGTGACTCCCCCGGCGGTGAGCTCGGCGCCGCGGATGGAGCTCGACTCGCTGTCGGCGAAGTAGAGGACGCCGTCGTGGATGGCGAGCCCGGATGGCTGGGCGAGCTCGGCCTCGGCGAGGGGGCCGTTGAGCACGCCTTCGGCCCCGCTGCCCACGAAGGGCTCGGCGGTCTCCGCAGTGAGGTCGAACCGCCAGATCTGGTGCGTGCCGGCGTTGGCGACGTACAGGATGTCGGCGTCGGCGGCAAGGGCCCACGGTGAGGCGAGCCGCACCTCGTCGAACGACCCCCCTTCGGGCGGGTACCCCTTGATCCCGTCGCCGGCGACGGTGGTGACTTCGCCGCTGTCGAGGTCGACGGCGCGCACCGCGTGGTTGTTGGTGTCGGCGACGTACAAGGTCTCCCCGACCACGGCGAGGCCCTGTGGTGCCGAGAAGGTGGCCTGCAGGGAGGGCCCGTCGTCGAATCCGGCGGTGCCGTTGCCGTACACCGCTTCCACCTCGCCTTCGCTCGTGGCCGCGATGACGCGGTTGTGCCCGGTGTCGGCGATGTACAGCATGTCGCCGACGGCGATCACCTTGCCCGGGTAGGAGAGCACGGTGGGTGCGCTCCGCTCCTTCTCCAGCCGGAGCTCCACCGGATCCGGGTTGATCTCACCGCGGGCTCTGAATTCGCTCACCAGGTTGGCGAGCACCGGTGCGACCACCTCGTAGACGCCCTCGCCGGCGTGGGTGCCCACGGCATTGCCCGCCGGGTCGATGAGGGCGACCGTTGGCCAGGCGCGCGCTCCCCACGAGTTCCAGATCTCGAAGTTGGCGTCGTTGACCACCGGGTGCTCCAGGTCGTAGCGCTGGATGACCTCCCTGATGTTCTCGGTGTTGCTCTCGTTGGAGAACTTCGCCGAGTGGACGCCGATCACGACGAGCTCATCTGGATACTCGGCCTCGAGGCGCTTCAGGTCGGGGATGATGTGGATGCAGTTGATGCAGCCGTAGGTCCAGAAGTCGAGGAGCACGACCTTGCCCCGCAACGACGCCAGGTCGAGCGGGGCCGGTACGTTGAGCCAATCGAGGCCGGCGGGGAAGTCCGGGGCAGCGACGGTTCCCGCCGCCGATGGAGCCCGGGTCGACGTTGCGCCGTCGTCGCCGGTGGGGCTGGTGGGATCGGCCGACTCGGATCCCGGGCTGCACGCGGCAGCCACGAGCGCGATGGCGGCGATGACGACGAGTGTGCGAGTGGACATTCCAGATCCCGGACGGGGTAACGCCTTCACCGGCGACGCCGTTCCTTACGATGCCGTGAACGAGGCGACATCGAGCCCGGCGCGGAGCCCGGCGAGCAGATAGGCGTCGGCGGCATCGGCGGCAGAAGAGACGCCGGGTTCGAAGGCACCCGTGGCCACGGCGACCGCTCCCGCGGTGAGGGCGAGCGCCTCGAGGTGAACGGCGAGGTCGGCGATCCCGTGGATCCGCGTCCGCGTCTCCTCCTCGACCCTGACCACGACGCCGGCCCAATCGCCGGAGAGCGGGACCACGACGTCGGTGTGGGTGCCGGTGCGATGTCGGATCCGCCCCCAGCGGGCACCCACGGGGTCGGGGAAGGTGACCGGTTCCCCATGGCGCAGGCCGGTGCCCGGCTCGGTCCAGGCGAGAACGCTGGCACGCACCTCGCCGGCAGTCTCCAGCTCGCGGCGCAACAAGGCTCGACCGATCCCCGATACCAGGTTGGCGCCCGTGAGCACCGGGACCGCGGCATCTCGCAGATCGAGGTGATCTTCCTCGGCCCATGCCACCACCGGCACACCGTTGCCGACCGCCTCGTCGAGCAGGGATCCCTCCTCGTCGTCGCTGACCAGGACGTCGTAGCCGGAAGGATCTTCGATTCGTTCGATCCTCGGGTCGCGGTCCCGGACCGGAACGCCGATCACCCCGAGGGATTCGAGGTCGCGTTCGC
>CAYQZO010000149.1:0-5445 GCA_964421925.1 uncultured Acidimicrobiaceae bacterium | reverse complement strand
CGCCGGCGTGTGGTGGGCCGGTCTCGCCGCATTCGCCCTCTCCCGCCTGCCCTCTCCCGCGGCACCGACGGCCAGGCCCCCCGGCGGCTACGTCATTCTCGGCGTCGTCCGCACCTGGCGGACGACCAAGCACGTCATGGCCTACCGGCAGCTCGCCCTGTTCCTGGTCGCCTTCCTCTTCTACAACGATGGCGTCGCCACCGCCATCCGGATCAGCCCGGTGTACGCAACCGAGACCCTCGAGCTGAGCACCACCGTGATCGCCGGCTCGTTCGTGGTGATCCAGCTGGTGGCCTTCCTCGGCTCGCTCGGTTTCGGCTGGCTCGCCGGCCGGCTTGGCACCAAGCGGGCCATCCTGGTCGCACTCGCCGGGTGGGGAGCGGTGGCGATCGGCGCTTACCTCCTACCCGCCGGGGCGCCGGCCGGCTTCCTCGCCCTCGGCGCCCTCGCCGGGCTCGTGCTCGGCGGCGTGCAGGCGCTGTCCCGGTCGCTGTACGCCTCGATGATCCCCGAGCAGTCGTCTGCCGAGTTCTTCGGGTTCTACTCGGTGTTCTCCAAGTTCTCCGCCATCTTTGGCCCCCTCATCTTCGCCGCGGTCGGCATCGCCACCGGCTCATCCCGGCTCGCCATCCTGTTCCTGGTGGCGTTCTTCGCCGTCGGTGCCGCTCTGCTCGCCCGGGTGGACGAGGCCGGCGGGCGCGCCGCGGCCACCGCGCCGCGGCCGTTCGTGACCAGCGGGTAGCGGCCCTGTTGGGTAGCTTGAAGGGAAGTTGACCGCTCCCCTCGCGCCGGGCACGCAGGAAACCGGGGTGCTGCAGCGCAGCCTCGGGCTCTACGCCGTGCTGACCATCTCGGTAGGGGCCATGATCGGATCCGGGATCTTCGTCCTCCCCGGCCTCGCCTTCGACATCGCAGGGCCTGCGGTCATCCTGGCCTTCTTCCTCGCCGGGGTGGTGGTGCTCCCCGCGGCGCTGTCCAAGGCGGAGATGGCCACGGCCATGCCCCAGGCCGGGGGAACCTACCTGTACATCGATCGCGCCATGGGCCCCCTCATGGGAACGATCGCCGGGTTCGGGGTGTGGTTCTCCCTGGTGTTCAAGGCGGCGTTTGCGCTGGTCGGCCTCTCTGCGTACCTCGAGTTCTTCTTCCACCACGACGAGCGACTGGTCGCCGCCATCCTCGCCCTCGCCCTCATCGGGTTGAACCTGATCGGCATCAAGCAGGGGGCGATGGTGCAGGCGTTCCTGGTCACCGCGGTCCTCGCCCTCCTGGTCGGCTTCGTCATCCTCGGCATCCCTTCCACCGAGCGGGTGCAATACGAGCCCTTCCTCCCCAACGGCATCAAGGGCCTGCTGTCGGCAACCGGGGTCGTGTTCGTTTCCTACATCGGAGTGACCAAGGTGGCGAGCGTCGCCGAGGAGATCAAGCGTCCGGGACGCAACATCCCGCTGTCCATGCTGGCCTCGGTCGGGATCGCCATGGTGCTGTACCCGGCGGTGGTGGCGGTCATGGTTGGCGTGACTCCCCCGGTGGACCTTGCCACGACCGAGACCCCCGTGGCCACGGCGGCAGAGCAGTTCCTCGGGAACGTCGGGGTGCATGTGGTGGCGGGCGTGGCCGTTCTCGCCCTGGTGTCCATGGCGAACGCCGGGTTGATCTCGTCGGCCCGGTACCCGTTTGCCCTCGCCCGCAACTCGCTGGCGCCGACCTACCTGGCCCGGGTCGGCATCCGGTCCCATGTCCCGTACACGGCCATCCTCGTCACCGGAGCGGTGCTCATCCTCCTCGTCCTGTTCGTTCCCCTGATCGAGCTCGCCAAGATGGCCTCGGCGTTCCAGCTGCTGGTGTTCGCCTTCATCAACCTGGCGCTCATCGCCTTCCGCGAAGCCGATCTGGACTGGTACGTGCCCGACTTCCGGTCGCCGTGGTACCCGGTGCCGCAGGTGTTCGGAATCCTCGCCTCCGTCGTGCTCCTCACCCAGATGGGTCTCGTCCCGACCATCGGAGCCGCTCTGATCATCGTCGGCGGCGTGCTCTGGTACCGGGCCTTCGGCCAGGCCAGGGCGGTCAAGGAGTCGGCCGCCCGCGACGCCCTCCGTGCCCGCGCCGACGACCGCCTGGTGGAGCGCACCGCCGAAGAGGTGGCCTCGGGTGGGCGACGCCACATCGCCATCCTCATCCAGCGCCCCACCCGCCCCGCCCGCCAGCACACCCTGTTCCGACTCGCCCTCCGGCTCAGCGTGGCTCCCGGCGGCCACATCCACATCATCAACTTCGACCCGGCAACTGCGGGGATGGTGCCCGCACCCGACGACCGGGCCGAGGCGGAGCGCCTCGGCATCGAGGTCACGGTCGGTACCTACACCGACGAGGACCGGAGGGGCGTGGTCCACCTGTACACCGAGAACGAGGACGTCGACCTGTTCCTCGCCGACCTGCCCCAGGAGCTGCGGGCGACCCGGAGCGTGAACCGCGACCTGCAATGGCTGCGCGACCAGCTCAGATGCGACTCGGTGTTCCTCCGCAACCGGGCGGTCGAGGACATCGACTCGATCTCGGTGCTGGGGACCGGCGGGCCCTACGACCCGGTCAAGATCGGGATGGCCGACCACATCGCCCGTGACGAGGGAGCATCGATCCGGTTCGTCCACCTCGTCGCTCCGGACGCACCCGAGGCCCAGGCCCACTCCATCCACGAGTACCACGAACGGCTCGGCGAGGTGCTCACCGTGCCCTGGGACGATCTCATCCGACCCGCCGAGGATCTCGTGTCCACCCTCACCGAGTTCTCGCGAGGGGCCAACCTCGTCATCCTGGGCGCACCGACGCACCGCTTCCACGTGGTGACGGACCTGGCGGACCGCATCGCCGAGGCGGTGGATTGCCCGGCCCTGCTCGTGCATACCCCGATGCTGGAGAAGCCGAATGTGTTGGTGCGTGCGGTGCAGTGGTTCATCAGTTGAGCGTTGAGCGTTCTCCGTTGAGCGTTCCCCGTTGAGCTCGACGCGTCCTCCGGACGCGATTAGGGCCATTCGGCCCAGAATCAGCCATCCGTTCGTGCCATCATCAAGGCACGGTGACAACCACCGAACCTGCGCCAGATATGAGCGGTGTCGCACGGGCCACCGGCCCGCTTCGAGCAGAGTGGCTCGTGCTGGGGACGCTCGGCCGAACCGCGCTGGTCGCCGTCGCGCTTTCCGCCGTCATCGCCGTTCTCTTGGCATTGGCGATTCCCCATCAGGTGGAGCACTGGCTCGTCGAGTCGGAGGCCGACTCCCTCGGGACCGTGGTGGCCAACCTGGTTACGGATGAGCTCATTCCGATCACCGACCTGACGCCCCTCGAGCTCGATGAGCTCGATGCTGCGGTCCAGCGCCGTCTGCTCGGCAGGGACGCGGTGCAGGTGAATGTGTGGAGCGATGACGGCCGCATCGTCTACTCCGACTCGCGGGATCTCATCGGCAGGTCGTTTCCACCGTCAGCGGACCTACTGGAGGCGTTCGCCGGCGATGTCCACATCGGAACACCGAATGTGGACGGTGTGGAGGAGGCGTTGGAGCGCGAATACGGCCCGCTGACCGAGTTCTATCTCCCGGTTGCGGGCCCAGACGGGTCGATCGAGGGGGTCTTCGAGGTCTACGAGCAGGCGGCACCGCGCCTCGCAACGGTCGGTCGCATCAGGATCAGCGTGTGGGGCAGCATCGTGGTCGGCATCGGCTTTCTTGCGGTGTTCACCGTCGTGCTGTTTTGGCGGAACGGTCGAGTCGTCACCCGGCGTGGGCGCCAGGCCCAACGGCTGCTCTCGGAGCTCGTCCACGCCCAGGAGGCGGAGCGCCGGCGGGTCGTCGGTGCACTCCACGACGACATCGGACAGCCGCTCTACCGGATTCACTATGGGATCGAGGACTGTCGCGCCCGCGTCGATCCGGATACCGCGATCGGTGACGAGTTGGCACGGATCAGTGAGCTGGTGAGGGACGTCGAGGCGCGGCTGCGTACCGAGCTGCGCAGGCTGAGCGATGAGCCCGGAGCGGAGATCGATCTGGTCGATGCCATCAGCGATCTCGCCGAGACCACAGAACTCGAGACCGACGTGACCGTGCAGCTCGGTCTCGACGATCGTCTCGAGCTCTCACCCACCCATCGGGTCAACCTCTTTCGCGCCGCCCAAGAAGGCGTCACCAATGCGCGTAAGCATGCGGGTGCTTCGACCATCTCCATCGGCCTCAATCGAGAAGACGGTGCGATCGTGCTCCGCGTCGACGACGACGGCGTCGGATTCTCGGCAGCGCCGGGCCTCGGGCTGACGACGACGCGAGAGCGGCTGGAAACGCTGGGCGGCGGACTCGAGGTGCGGCCGCTGGTTGCGGGCGGAACCCGCCTTCGAGCGTGGCTTCCCGCCACGGGGGGTGATGGGCGGTGAGGGTGATCATCGCCGACGACCACCGGATTGTCCGCGAAGGGCTCCGGATGATCCTCTCCCACGATCCTGAGATCGAGATCATCGACGAGGTCGAGGACGGGGCAGACCTGCTGGCCGCGCTCGAAGAGGTCGAGGTGGACGTCGTCCTCCTCGACATCCGCATGCCCGGCCTGACCGGTCTGGAGACGCTGAAGAGCCTGCGGGATCGCCACCAACCGGTGCGCGTCGTGATCCTGACCATGTACGACGATCCTGCCTATCTGCGCCGGGCGGTGGAGCTCGGAGCCGACGGCTATCTGCTCAAGAGCGTCGATCGTGAGGAGCTGAAGCGAGCGCTGCGAGCCGTCGCCTCCGGCCAGGGATACATCCAGGGCGAGCTCGCCGGACCCCTCGTCGCCACCATGCAGGCAACCGGCGCCATCGACGGTGTCGACGCTGGCGACAAGCGATTGCTCGAGTTGCTCGCCGAGGGGTTGGACAACAAGGAGCTGGCGGATCGGCTCGGGCTGAGCGAGCCTGCCGTCAAAGCCCGTCTGCGCCGCCTGTATCGAACGCTTGGGGTGAAACGGCGCTCCGAAGCCGTCGCCGTCGCCCTCCGCCTCCGGCTGATCACCTGATCACGCTTGCCCTGCCGCCCGTGACCCACATGAGGATCAATCGGTCCTCTCACAACACTCCAAAAGATCCCGGGTTCTGACCTTCGCCCCGTCGGCAGCGCGACCTCGCTCCCATACGGTGAGTTCGACGCCGCCGGGTCTCGCCCGGCGACTGAGGAGGTTGGTATGACGAGAAGCGGACGATGGTTGATCGTCTTCTCGGTCCTCGTGCTCCTGGCAGCAGCGTGTACGAGCGACTCCGAGGAAACGACGACCACCAGTGCAACATCGACCACGGCGGCCACAACGACGACCGCGGTACCACAGACCACGACCACCGAGGCACATGACGACGATGACCACGATGCGGCGCGGTCGTTGGATGCGCCCGAGGCGTCGATCACGGTGGATGGTGACCCGTCGGAT
>CAYQZO010000148.1:0-5461 GCA_964421925.1 uncultured Acidimicrobiaceae bacterium | reverse complement strand
TCTTCTCGACGCCCTCCTTCTGCAGCACCTGCGTCGCGAGTCCGCAATCGGGGGTGAACTGGATGCGGGCGAAGTCGAGTCCGGTGGCGGCGGCGAAGGAGCGGGCCATCAGCGTCTTGGCCAGCCCCGGGAAGTCCTCGATGAGCACGTGGCCGTCGGCGAGCAACGCCATCAGCAGCAGCTCGAGGACCTCATCCTTGCCCACGACCGCACGCCCCACCTCGCCGATCACCGCCCTGGCGGTGTCGGCCGCTTCTTCGGTGGTGATGCGCGACTCGGCGGTCACAGCCGCTCCACGGCGTCGACGATGCCTTCGATTGTATCGACGGGGGGCCCGGCGCTCGATTGGCGGAGCGGCCGGGAGGGGTCGAGCTGCTGCCATGCTTGGGCACCGAGCAGCGCCGCCGCCTCCTGTGGCTGCCGGTACAGGTCGACTCCGTGGTGGTGGAGGAGCCTGGCGGCGGCGAGCTCACGCAGCTGGGGGATGAGCCGGGCGTCGGCGTCGGTCCCCGTTGCGGTGGCGAACCCAACCATCCATTCCACCTGCTGCAGCTGGGGTGGAACCGGCGGTCGCTTTCGCATCGCCACCTCCGGCCCCCGCTCCACGATGTGGACCGGGCGCAGCGGACCGAGGGCGAGGGCGGCGAGGACGACGAGCCCGAGGACGATCAGCTCGAACCCGACGATCTCGACCACACCTTCGGTGATCACGAGGACCGCCACCGCTGCGATGGCGGCAATGCCGGCGAAGGTGGCGACGCGTCTCACCCGACCGGGGTGGTGAGCGAGTCGAGTGCGTGTCGCAGCGCCGCGGTCGCTTCGTCCTTGTCGATCTCGCCGAGCGATCGGTCGCTGTACCGGGCGAGCTCGAAGAGCTGGGTGAGCCGGGTGGCCGCCGCTGCGTCGACGGCGAGGGTGTCGAGCACCCGGGCCAGGTACTCCCGCGGGGCCTCGGCGTTGCTGCGGGGCATGCCGGCATCGCCGAGCGCCGCTTCGATGTCGGAGTAGGCCTTGATGATCACCGACCGCGGGTCGTCGGACCATTCCAGCCGGGCGAGGGCATCGCTCAGGCTGCCCGCCACGAGCTCGCCGGGGTCGGCGTCCGTTTCTTCTTCGGCTGGTTCCCGGCTGAGCCAGTGCACGGCGGCGACCACGAGCACGGCTCCGGCGACGAGGAGCAGCATCGGCCACAGGCCCCCGAGGTCGTCGGTGGCGAGGAAGTCGACCTCCGAGATGTTGATGTTGGTGGGCTCGGCGGCCTCCTCGCCGAGAGGGCGGGTCGAGGCCCGGAAGAGGAGCAGGAAGGCGATGGCGGTGAGCACGACCAGGATGACGCCGAGGTTGGATCGCGGCTTCCGCTTGCGCCGCCGTGCACCCTTCTCCCGCTCTTCGCGCCGCCCCAGGAGCAAGGGCAGCAGGATGGCGGCGATGATGGCGACTCCGATCACGGCCTGGATGATCTTGCCCACGTCCAGCGACCAGCCGAGGGTGAGGGATCGGGTGGTGCCGGGTGCCTGGCCGGCACCGGCGGCGATGACGAGGAGCAGCCCGAACACGGCCGCCCCGACGGCGACCAGGCCGAGGATCCGGCGACGATTCCGATCCATGGGGAAACGCTATCAGAGCTTCCCGTTTCTCCCCCCGGAGTGGGGGAGACGCGGCGGGCCGTAGGCCCGTCTGCAGAGGGGGCTCCCACGGTGCCTAGCCCCTTTGCGGCGGCGAAACCGCTTCGGCGCATCTACCGCACCGCAAGTACCCTGCTCCGTGAATGGTGACGGGGCCCGACTTCTCGCCGTATGTCCCCCGCCTGGCGCGGGAGTGGCTCGACGCGCCCGATCCCGATGTCACCCACCGGATGGTGGAGGGTTCGGCGATCTTCGCCGACATCTCGGGATTCACCAAGCTGTCCGAACGGCTGGCCCGTCTCGGCAAGGAGGGAGCCGAACAGGTCACCGAGGTGATCGGCGGCGCCTTCAACCTGCTCCTCGAGCCCGCCTACGCCTACGGCGGGACCCTGGTCAAGTTCGGCGGCGACGCCCTGCTCCTCTTCTATCGCGACGGGGGCCACGAGGTGCGTGCCGCCAGCGCCGCCCTCGAGATGCGCCGCACCCTCCGGGCCATGGGAGCCATCGAGACCCCGGCGGGCAGCGTGAAGCTGCGCATGTCCCAGGGGGTGCACAGCGGCGACTTCGATCTGTTCTTGGCCGGCTCGGACGTCAAGGAGCTGATCATGGCCGGCCCGGCGTCGACGCATCTCGCCTCTCTGGAGAGTGCCGCCAACGCCGGCCAGATCGTGGTGGGCAGGGCGACCGCCCGTGCTCTTCCCAAGGCCAACCTGGGAGCGCTCAAGGCCGAGGGGTGTCTCCTCAAAGGCCGCCTGCTCCCCCGCGAGGAGTACCACCCGACCTTCCTCGCGGTGGATCACGACCTGTCGGCGTTCGTGCCTTCCGCGCTCAAGGATGCCATCGCCGCCGGCGTCGTGTCCTCGGAGCATCGCCTCATCGCCACCGCCTTCGTCCGCTTCACCGGACTCGACGACTTGGTAGGGACCAACCCGGATGCGGCAGCGACCCTCCTCGGTGAGTTGGTGGATGACATCGAGACCGCCACTCGGTCCCGCTCCATCGCGTCGCTCAACGCCGACGTCTACCCCGACGGAGTGAAGTTCCTGATCACCGCGGGTGCTCCGGTGACCAGCGGGGAGGACGAGGAAGACCTCCTGCTCGCCATGCGCGAGCTGCTCGACAAGGAACGGGCGCTGCCGCTCCACATCGGCGTGACCCGGGGCCCGGCCTTCGCCGGTGATGTCGGCACCCGGTTCCGTCGCGGCTACACGGTGATGGGCGACGAGGTGAACCTGGCGGCCCGCCTCATGTCCAAGGCGGGGCCCAACCAGATGCTCGCCATCGGTGAAGTCCTCCAGGGATCGCGAACGCTGTTCAGCACCACCGAGCTCGAGCCCTTCATGGTCAAGGGCAAGTCGAAGCCCATCACCGCGTTCGCAGTGGGCTCCCCCCGGGGCTCCCGGGTCGATGCATCGGGGGACGACTCTCCGTTCCTGGGCCGCGATGACGAGATGAAGACGCTGCGCGGTGTATGGGAGCGGGCCAGCGCCGGGTCCGGTTCGGTGGTGCTCATCGGGGGTGCGACGGGGTCAGGGAAGAGCCGGCTCCTCGATGAGTTTCTCGAGACATGCGATGGCGCGACCACTTTCCGTGCCGTGTGCCGCCGTTACCGGGCGTCGACCCCGTACTTCGCCTCTACGTTGCTGCTCGCCGAGCTGATCGGTGTCGATCGCTACCACCCGGAAGCGAACGAGGAGCGCCTCACCCGGGTGGTTGAGCATTACACCCCGCAATTGCTCACCTACCTGTCGCTGATCGGTGCCGCAGTGGGTATCGATATCGAGGAATCGGACGCGGTCGCTGTTCTCGCACCCGAGTTCCGCACCGAGCGACTGGAGCAGTCGATCGTCACCCTGCTCAGCGCCATGCTCACCGAGCCCATGGTATTCATCGTGGACGACGTCCAATACATGGACGACGCCTCGTCCGATCTCATCGCCGCCGTTGCCGCCGCCAGCGAGTTCCGGCCTTGGGTGGTCGGCCTGGTGGGACGCGACGCCGAGACCCTGTTGGAAGAGGCGGATGCGCCCCGCACTGCCATCGTGCTGGGCCCCATCGCCGACGAGGATGCCACCGCCATCGTCTATCAGTGCACCGACGAGGCGCCGCTGCCGCCGCATGTGACCGCGAGCATCGTGGAACGGGCCGACGGCAACCCGTTGTTCCTCCACCAGCTGATTGCGGCCGTGGAACGCGATGCTGTCGACGAGCTCCCCGAGTCGATCGAAGGTGTGGTGACGGCGCGGATCGACCGGCTGCTCCCGGAGGACCGCAATGCACTGCGCCAGCTCGCCGTGCTCGGCTCCGGGTTTCGTCCCGAGTTCGCGTCGGTCGTGATCCCCGATCGGGCGGCGGAGGTGGTGCTGCGCCGGCTGACCGAGTTTCTCGAGATCGAGCCCGAGTGGGTGAAATTCGAGAACCGGCTGGTCCATCGGGCCGCGTACTCCGGGCTGCCCTTCAAGGATCGCCGCCAGCTGCACGGCAAGGTTGCCGAGTCCATCGAGCGTGCCCAGGGGGGCGCCGACCTGCTCTCGGTGCATTACTCGGCGGCGGCGCGTTGGCCCGAGGCCTGGAAGTTTTCCGTGGAGGCCGGCGATAAGGCGAGGGACATCTACGCCAACCTGGAGGCGGCCGCGCTCTACGAGCGTGCGCTCGATGCGGCCCGGTACGTCCCCGACGTCGATCGCGCCCAGCGGATCGCGGTGTTGAGCGCGTTGGCCACGGTGAACAGCAGGGCGGGTCTGTACGAACCGGCGGGGAAGGCGGTCCGCAAGGCGCGTCAGCTGGCCGAGGCCCCGCTCGATGTCGCCAGGCTCTCCTTGGAGGAAGCGAGGATCGCCGACAAGCACGGCGAGTACTCCCAGGCGCTGCGCTGGCTCACCAAGGGTCGCCGGGCGGTGGACGGTATTGAGGACACCGAGGCCGAGGCGATGCGGGCCCAGCTCAGCTACTACCGCGCTGCCATGCGATGGGCGCAGGGGCGGCACCGCGACTCCATCGCGGCGAGCGGCCGGGCCATCGAGGAGGCGGAGCGATCGGGCAACAAAGAGGTCCTGGCGGACGCCTACTACCTGAACGACATGGCGCGTGCCTGGTCGGGCCAGCCCGGGGACTACGAGTACTCATGGCGGGCGTTGGCGATCTTCGAGGAGTTGGATGACCCGACCGGGCAAGCCGTGGTGTACATCAACCTCGCCGCCTTCGCCTACTTCGATGGTCGATGGAGTGAAACGGTCGACTTGTACGCGAAGAGCCGGGCCGCCTACCTCAGGAGTGGCAACCCCATCGGTGCCGCTCGGGCCGACGAGGGCCTCGGCGAGGTCTTGTGTGATCAGGGCGATCTGGCACGAGCGGCATCGGTGCTGGATGACGCTCAGCGGGTGCTGCGGGCGGGCGACAACCCGTACGAGGTGGCTTTCGTCGTCAACCAGCTGGGCCGGGTGGCGAGCCGGGACGGACGGTTCGAGGAAGCGGACAAGCTGTTCGCCGATGCGCTCCAACAGTTCGAAGAGATCGGCGTTCGGTACGACGCCGTCGACGTGAAGACTCGGATGGCGGAGAACCTCGTTTTCCAGGGATTCGGCCCTCGTGCGCTGGACGCCATCGACGAGGCGCTGCAAGACGCCGAGCCTTTTGGGGGGATTCTCCTCGCCCGCTTGAAGCTGATGCGCGGTTATGCGCTCACCCAGGTGGGCAGGCCCGAGGAGGCGTTGCCGGAAATCGAAGCGTCGCTGGAGTCAGCCCGGGAACGGGGAGCGCAGTACGAGATCGCGCTCGCCCTCGAAGCGCGTTCGCGGATCAAGGAGCTGCTGGGTGCCGACGATTGGAAAAACGAC
>CAYQZO010000147.1:0-5479 GCA_964421925.1 uncultured Acidimicrobiaceae bacterium | reverse complement strand
ATCATACCCACCCCCATCAGCCCGTCAGCCAGCTACGCAGGCGCGCCGCGACAGCCAGGAGCCTCCCGGATCCCGGCATGCTCGCCACTGCGTCAGCAGCGGCGCAGTCGCGCGATGACCCCTAGAAGATCCCGAACCCGGGGCCGCGGATGATCAGCATGTCGGCGGAGGAGTCACGGGACAGGAACCCGTCTGCTCCGGTGAAGTCGAACTCGAGGTCGGTGTCGCTGAAGCCTCCTTCCACATCGGCCTCCCGGCTCGTGGAGCGCCCCAGGAAGCTGGAGCGGAAGCCGTCGCCCGAGGAGCGTTCCATGAAACGGTTCTGGAATACACCACCGGTGCCGTCCCAGGAGACGTCGAGCTCGACTTCGACGGGTTCGAGCTCGACGCACTCGGTGTCGAACTCGAAGCCATCGTCGGTGTCCTCGAACGGGCCTTCGGTGCATTCCTGGCAGAAGAGCATGATGCTCGTTGCGACATGGGCCGACCTGAGCCGTCGATCCAGGGAATACTCGGATGGCTCGAGCTCTTCGACCCCGAACCAGTCGGTGAACGTGACGGTCCCCTCGACCTCGTCGAAGCTCTCCTCGAAGAGCGAGACGAAGACGAAGGCGCTCTTGATGGGTCGCTCCTGGGAGAGCTTCTCACGGGCCTCCTGCAGGTTGATGCTGGCGAACGTGCCGCCGTTCTCATCGAAACTCTCGCTGAACGCCAACGCCGACAAGCCCCGGAAGTTGGCCTTGAGGATGGCGGGCTTCCCGTTGAGCCTCCCCGCCTCCGCGATCGAGATCTGCAAGGTGCCCGGCTCCGTGTCGGCGAAAGCCGCTACCTGCACCCAGTAGGTCACCCCGGCGTCCGCCGAGAAGGTCACCGCCGCCTGCAGGCTGCCGGTGAAGGTGTCGTCGACGCAGTCGACGAGGTCGAAGTCGGCGAACTCGGACCCGGTCCACACGGCCAGGACCGTGTCGTAGTCCGAGCCCGCGGTGTCCACCGTCACGTCGGTCGCGGTCTGCAGGGTGACGCCGTACCACACCGTGCTGGTCATCGGGACGCACACCTCGGTCGGTTCGTCGGGCTCCACTGTCGCTTCAGACACATCGACAGTGTCTTCGAAGGGAAGGTCGTTGACAGAAGTCGCCGACCCGAAGTCGTCGTTGTCGGGCTGGGCCATCGCCGCCGTCGCCGGGAGAACCGCGAACAGGACGGCGAGGATGAAGACCACCGAGAGTCGCGCTCTCATGTCTTCCCCTTTCTGCAGCCGGATCGGCTGCCGCTACGGTTGATGTCGCTCGGACGTCGCAGATCGATCACGCCGCTGACGCGACACCTTCACCACCATCCCCCGAGGTGTCTCGTCGCCGCAACGGCTCGGCCCGAGCAGTGCTGCCAATTCTGCCCCGGCGAAACGCGGGAGGGAAGATCGAGTTTGATGTCACCTCCCCCGATCGACCGGGCCAGAGCGCCAGAGGCGTTGTGGGAGTTCGATGCGCCGACTCGTTTAGTGCTGAAGGTCCCTGCTCGCGGAACGCCCGCAGCGCGATCATGCGGGGGCGTGTGGGCCACCGCGGAGCCTCCCGGTGGGGTGTCGGGGCACGCGTACCGGGAGGAAGGACAACCAGTGGGTGGCGTTTGGGGTGTCGTGGTCGTCGCCGTTGGCCTGATCGCAATCGGGATGCTCCTGGTGAGCTACTACGGGCGTAGGTTCGTCACCGAGTTCGCCATCGCCCGCTTCCGCATCGTGGACGGAACGGATCACGTGGGGCCTGTGCTCGAGGGCGGGTGGACGACCATCAGCGTGCTGGCGATCCTCGCCTTGTCGTATCTCGTGTTCCCCACCCAGGCCGACGCCCTGTTCACCGACCAGCTCACCGCTCCCCCGGCGGCGGTCGTCGCCGTCGTCGTTGCCGTGGTGGTTGCGCTCCACCTGTTCGTATGGGCCATCGACGAGGCGGGGCGGCTCCTCGCCGGCGAACCCGCCGCGCTTGCCCGCGTGCCGGCTGACGCTGCGGCCCGCATCGGCCGCATCGACGTCCCGCCGACCCGCCGGGCGATGCGGGTCAACGCCGTCCCCTACTTCCCGTATGCGGTCGTCACCGTCCTCTTCGTCGTTGCACTGCTGTGGCTGATCGGTGCGGGCCTGTCCGCAGACGCTTCAGCGGCGCGCGTTGCCGCCGACGCCGTCGACGCCGGCCCAGCCGCGGCGGCGCTCGATCCTGCGCATCTCGCGCAGTCCCAGCTCGAGGCGTATTACACGCTGTTTCGCAGCTATCAGGACGCGGCCCTCGAGCTCGCCGTCGATCTCACCGCGGTGATGGCGATCCTGGCCGCCGCGGCGTTCTGGCTGCTCGGAACGCCGTACCTGTCGATCCTCGCCCAGAATGTGCTCACGGTCGTGCGCACCGCAGCAACGGTGGTCATCCTCGTCGTGCTCCCGGCGCTCATCGTGGTCACCTTCGTCGACGTGACCACGGTTTCGAAACAGGTGAGTGCCGAGGTGGCGAGCGTGATCGAGTCCGCCCACGACGCCGACCTCGCCGTCGACACGATCACGACCCTGCACGAGATCGAGGATCGCATCATGAGCTCCACCGAGGTGGAGACCTTCTGGACCCGGCTGGCAACCAGCAGCGGCGGCGTACTGCTGATTCTGCTCGCCCTGCTCTCGATGTGGCAGGAACGCAATCGCGGGTGGTCGTTCCTGCGCGGTCTCCTTCCCTTCGGACACGGTGCAGGGGAGAGCACCGCAACGGAGGTCGCCAGGACCGTCGTGGGCCCGGGCCTCGGCGACGCCGCCTCTCCCGGGAACGGATCCCCCTGATGCCCGGGCACGCCCTCCACGTCGAGTTGGCCCGCACGCTGCTCGTCGACTCGGACGCGTGGACGGCGCCGCCGTGGCGGGACGACCCGGTGGCGCGCAACGCCCTCTTCCACGGAGCGATCGGACCCGACATGGGGTTCTTCCCCGGCGCCGACTCGCTGCTCACCGACCTCGCCCACTACGTGGCGACCGCCACCTTGACCCGAACCTTGTTCGAGCGTGCCGGCACCGACGTCGAGCACGCCTTCGCCCTCGGCTGGCTCACCCATGTCATCGCCGATGGCAGGATCCATCCGATCGTCAACCGGGCAGCCGGGGCACTCCGGAACGGCTCGGCGGACCGCCCCTCCACCGCCGCCGACTCGATGACGACCCACATGCGGGTCGAGATCGGCCTCGACGGCGCGCACCTGGCAGGAGATCCGGACGTGCAGGCCGTCCGGCTGACTCCCACCTTCGATGAGGACAGCATCGGCTTCCTGGCCGGCGCCTACGACAGCACGTACGGGGTCGCCTTCGACGCGGACAGCGTGCTGCGCTCCCACCGGGCGGTGGCCCGGTACCAGCCGATCCTGTTCACCTTCACCGGGATGGTCGGCGCCCGCCACCGGGGCGACCCGCTCCCCAGGAGCGCCCTGCCTCTGGCGCTCGCATACGGACCGGTTCGGTGGGTGAGCGGTCTCGTCGCCCCCGACTCGAGGGCGTTTGGCGCCACCCACACGCTCCCACCGGAACCATCGATGGAGGCGGCCGTCGACGAGGTGGTCGCCGCCTTCCCGACCGAGATGCACCGGTTGGTCGGGGGCGGGTTGGCGAACCTCCCGGACTTCAACCTCGACACCGGGGCGGTCGAGGATCCGGCCACACCGTATCCGCTGGCGGTGGGTGCCAGGGAGGAATTGGCGCGGCGCGGGTGAGTGCAGAGCGTCACAATCGAGCGCCGACTCACACGACGAACGCGTTCCACCGCTATCGGCCAACCGGCTCGTAGGCTCGCCGCCATGGAACGCCCGAGGCGATGAGCATCGCCGCACCACCCGGCGGTTGGCTGCTGTTGGTCGCCGCCCTGGTGTTCGCCGTCGCCACCGGGGTGAACGATGGGGCGACGCTGCTGGCCCTCGGCAGCCGCGTCCCCGGGCTGTCCCTGCTGTGGACGGTGGCGATCCTGGCGGCGGCGGTGGTGGTGACCCCGCTGGTTCTCGGCACCGCGGTGGCCCAGACCTTCCTCAACCGGTTGGTCGACTTCGGGGACCAGCTCCCCGAGGCGATGCTGGTTGCGGTCGGGGTGGCGCTGGCCGTCGTCGTCGTCCTCGGCATGCGGGGCATCCCCACCAGCCTCACCGTCGCAACCCTGGGCGGGATCGTCGGCGCCGGCGTGGGTCAGGGCCTCGAGGTCCACTGGGCCACGGTGCTCATCGTGGTGGTCGTCGCCCTCACCGCACCGCTGCTGGGAGCCGCAGTTGCCTTTGGGGTGATCGCGCTGGCGGCCCGCGTCGGCTGGCGGGGTGGGGCGGGCACGCTGCTACGGCGCTCCCACGTCGCCGCCCTCGCCCTGCAGAGCGTCGCCTACGGAGCCAACGACGGTCAGAAGATGCTGGCCGTGTTCGCCGCCGCAGCCGCCGCGACCGGGTCGGCGGCGATCGACGCCGGGGTCACCGAGATGGTCGTCATCGGGGTGTTCTTCACCATCGGCACCCTGGTGGGGCTGCGCCGCTACGGGCGGACCATCGGGCTTGCCATCCTCCCCACCCGCCCCCTCAACGCGGTGGTGGCCGAGGCGTCGGCGGGTGCGGTGGTCACCGCAACGGGGCTGCTCGGCTCACCGGTGAGCTCCACCCAGACCCTGGTCACCTCGCTCGTCGGCTCCGGCCTGGACGGGGGCTACCGTCGGATCCGGTGGCAGACCGTTCTCGCCATCGCCGCAGCCTGGGTCACCACCTTCCCCCTGGCGGTGGCATTGGGGGCGGCGATCGGCTGGGTGATCGGAGCAGTGGCGTGACCTTCGAAGGTGCCAGACGGCTGTGGCGGGAGCTGACCGGGCGCTCCAACGGCGACTTCGTCGACGCCCTCGCCGCCCAGCTCGAGGCCTGTCGGTCGGGGGCGATGCTCGCTCACCAGCTGTCCCGGGGACAGATCGCCAGCGACGAGGCCCGGCGCCGGATGGTGGTCATCGAGCACCGGGGAGATGCGGTGCGCGCCACCCTGGTGAGTGCGCTCGCCTCGGCGTTGGTGACACCCATCGACCGGGAGGACCTGTTCCGGGTGTCCCGCTCCATCGACGACGTCCTGGACAACCTGCGTGACTACGTCACCGAGGTCGACCTGCTGGGCAGCCCGCTCCACCCCGATGCCTTCATCGAGATCACCGCCTCCATCATCGAGGCGATCGAGCGGCTCGGCGTCGCGGTGGGGGACCTCGCCGACGACCCGGCCCGGGTCAGCGGCGCCTCCATCCTCGCCAAGAAATCGGGCAACGACATCCGCTCCCGCTACGAAGCGGCCCTCGCCGAGCTCTTCGCCGATCCCGAGGCCGGGTCCGAAGAATCAATCCGCTCGGTCCTCAGGAGCCGGGAGCTGCTGCGCCGCCTCGACGTCGTCGGGCTGCGCCTCGGCGAGGCCGCCGACGCAATCTCCGACGCCATGCTGAAGCGGAGATACTGA
>CAYQZO010000146.1:0-5506 GCA_964421925.1 uncultured Acidimicrobiaceae bacterium | reverse complement strand
CGAAGGCGTTGGCGTGGTCGTTGTAGGCGAGGATGAGCACGTCGGGGTCGGCGTCTGCCATCCACTTGCGCGCCCCCTCGTAACCCTCGAACAGGGGTGCCCAATACGGGGTGTCTTCCTGGCCTTTGTCGATGGCGGCCCCGATCGCCGGAACGTGCGACGAGGCCACGCCGTAGAGGATCTCAGCCATCGGGTTTCCTCCCACCGTCGAGCATCATTTGCCGGTGTTCCTCGAGGGTCACCCCGGTCTGGTAGGCCGCCAGGTGCTGGAAGGTCAGCCCGTCCGTGGCCGCGATCTTGAACGTGTAGTAGATGTTCCCGCCCACCTTGAGCATTCCCAGCCAGTCCCGATCCAGCACCGCCTGCTTCTGCTCTGGCGTCATCGGCCACTTGTCCAGGTAGGCCGCTTCGTCGGCCCTGAACTCCTCGCGGTTCTCCGGGTAGCTGAGCGACATGCAGAACATGTTCAGCGGGTAACCCACCCGGGAGCGTTCGGCGTCGAACACGTACGTGCCCGGGATGTCGTCGTAGTCACGATGCGGCCGTGCCATTGATCCCCTTACCTGCTGCTACCCGCCCGAGTCTAGCCAACCGCCGCTGATTGGCCGATTGTCAAGGGATTTCGGGGCGTGTTAGCTTTCGCCCGTGGCCGAATCCGTCCTCGTCGTCAGTGCCCACGCCGCCGACTTCGTGTGGCGGGCGGGCGGTGCGATCGCCCTGTACGCGTCGCGCGGCCACCCGGTTACCGTGGTGTGCCTGTCGTACGGCGAGCGGGGGGAGTCGGCCCGCTACTGGCGGGAGGGGATGAACCTCGAGGAGGTGAAGGCCGCCCGGCACGAGGAGGCGAGTAACGCCGCACGAGTCCTCGGCGCCGACCTGGTCACCTACGACGCCGGCGACTATCCGCTGGAACCGACGCCCGAGCTGCGCGACAAGCTGGCCCACCTGTACCGGGAGCTGCAACCCACGGTCGTGCTCACCCACAACCTGGACGACCCCTGGAACTTCGACCACCCCACGGCCAACCGTCTGGCGCGCGAAGCGCGCATCATCGCCCAGGCCCCCGGGTTCGAGCCCGAGGGCAAGGTGCTGGGCGCCCCGCCGGTGTTCATGTTCGAACCCCACCAGAGCGAGTATTGCGGCTTCATGCCCGACGTTCTGCTCGACATCACCGAGGTATGGGACAAGAAGCGGGCCGCCATGGAGTGTATGGAGGGCCAGGACCACCTGTGGGCCTATTACACCGACGTGGCCAAGCGGCGGGGGAGCCAGGCGAGGCGCAACTCGGGCCCGAACCTCGGCCTCGACCCGGAGACCATGGGCGAGGCCTACCAGCGGCTCTACCCGCAGGTCGCCGGCGAGCTGAGCTGAGGTGGGTGACCACGTCGTCATCCGCGAGATCGAACGGGCCGACCCGGCCCTCATCGCCGAGCTCGGCGAGGCGGGCGTAGCCACCGTCTACGAGGCGCAGGGAAAACGGGGCCTGCTCGGGCCCGAGATCCGCCCGGTGCAGCGGGGAGCCCGAATCGCTGGAAGCGCGATCACCTCCCTGTGCGCACCCGGGGACAACATCATGGTCCACGCCGCCGTGGAGGTGCTCCAGGAGGGCGACGTCCTGGTGGTCGCCCTCACCGAGCCGGCGCTGCACGGGATGGTGGGGGACCTGCTGGCGACGTCGTTCATGGCGCACGGCTGCGTCGGACTGGTGATCGACTCGGGCGTACGCGACGTCGAGGAGCTGCGGGCGATGGGCTTCCCGGTGTGGGCCCGTGGCATCTCCTCTGCGGGAACCGCCAAGGCCACGCCGGGTTCGGTGAACGTGCCGGTGACCATCGCCGGTGCTGCGGTCAACCCGGGCGACGTGGTGGTCGCCGATGCCGACGGCGTGGTGGTGGTGCCTCGTGGAGAAGCGGCCGGCGCAGTGGAAGCGAGTTCCGCCCGACTGGCCAAGGAAGCAGAGACCAGGGAACGGCTGGCCGCGGGGGAGCTGGGGGTCGATTTCTACGGGTTGCGCGCCACGCTTCACGACCTCGGCGTCGACTACCGGGATCAGCCGGAGCCGTGATCATCACCATCTTCGGCCTCGGTGAAGCAGGCTCGCTCATCGCCGCCGACCTGGCCGCCGCCGGTGCCGACGTCCACGGCTACGACCCGGCCGACGTGGACACGCCACCCGGCGTCGCGCGCCACGACGATCCCAAGCAGGCGGTGCACGGCGCCACGTTGGTGATGGCGATCACGGCCGCCGCCGACGCCCAGGCCGCCATCGCCCAGGCCTGGGACGTGATCGGGCGGGGCACGATCTATGCAGACCTGTCGACGGCACCACCCTCGCTCAAGGAAGATCTCAACGACACGGCAACGCTGCGGGGGCTGCCCTTCGCCGACGTGGCGCTGATGGCCACCGTCCCCGGCAAGGGCGTTGCCACGCCGTCGTTTGCTTCCGGCCCCGGGGCCGCCGCCTACGCCGAGGTCGTTGCACCGCTCGGGGCCAACGTCGAGGTGCTCGGCGAGGAGGCGGGGACCGCGGCGATGCGCAAGCTGCTGCGCAGCGTGTTCATGAAGGGCCTGGCCTCGGCTCTCATCGAAGCGCTGGAAGCGGCCGAGGCGGCCGACGAGCAGGAGTGGCTGTGGGAGCACTTGTCCGGCGTCGTTGCCGACGCCGACGAGGAGCTGCTCGCCCGGCTGCTCACCGGGAGCGGCACCCACGCGGTGCGCCGTCGCAAGGAGATGGAGGCCGCCGCTCAGCTGCTCGAGATCCTCGAGGTCGAGCCCATCATGACGCGGGCCGCCGCGGAACGGCTGCGTCGCGTCGAGGAGGATGGTCTCCCCGACTCGGTACCGTAGGACGATGCACGTCCAGGTGGTGATCATCGGCGGAGGGCCGTCCGGGATGCTGCTGTCCCACCTCCTGCACCTCGACGGCATCGAGAGCGTGGTGCTCGAGCGGGCCACCCGTGAGCACGTGCTGTCGCGAATCCGTGCCGGCGTTCTGGAGTGGGGGACGGTGGAGATCCTGCGCGACGCCGGACTCGGCGAGCGCTTGGACCGGGAAGGGATCCCGCGCAACGGATCGGCGATCGCCTGGGGCGGTGGGAACCGGGTGTTCATGGATGTCAAGAAGGCCACCGGGAACCCGTTCATGGCCTACGGGCAGACCAAGATCCAGGAGGATCTCGACGCTGCGATGCGGGCACGGGACGGGTTGCTCATCGACGAGGCCGACGAGGTCATGCCCCACGACATCGACACCGACACGCCGTGGGTCGGCTACGTCAAGAACGGGGAGCGGCACCGCATCGACTGTGACTTCGTCGCCGGCTGCGACGGCTATCACGGGGTGTCCCGCACGGTCATTCCCGACCTCGTCGAGTACGAACGGGAGTACCCGTTCGGCTGGCTGGGCATCCTGTCCGAGACGCCGCCCTACCCCGAGTTGATGTACTGCAACAGCCCGCGCGGGTTCGCGCTCGCCTCGGTTCGCAACCCGATGCTCAGCCGCTACTACATCCAGGTCCCGCTGGAGGACACGGTCGAGGACTGGCCCGACGACCGGTTCTGGGAGGAGTTCAAGATCCGCATGCCGAGGAAGTTAGGCGACGAGATGGTGGAGGGCCCCTCCATCGAGAAGTCGATCGCCCCCATCCGCAGTTACGTGGGCGAGCCGATGCGCCACGGCCGTCTCTTCCTCGCCGGAGACGCCGCCCACATCGTTCCCCCCACCGGGGCAAAGGGGCTCAACCTGGCGGTGAGCGACGTGTTCTATCTGCACCGGGCACTCGCCGGCTTCTATCGGGACGGTTCGGCCCATCTGCTCGACGCCTATTCGGACACGGCCCTGCACCGGGTGTGGCACGCGGTGCGCTTCTCCTGGTGGCTCACCACGCTGCTCCACCGCTTCCCCGACCAGGGCGATTTCGGCCAGCGGGTCCAGGAGTCCGAGCTCGACTACCTTGCCTCGTCGGAGACCGCCCTGGCGGCGGCCGCGGAACAGTACGGAGGTTTGCCCTTATGAAGGTCGCGCTCACCGGCGGTGGCGCCATCGGGAGGAAGCACGCATCGGCCATCGCCAACATCGACGGGGTGGAGCTCGTCACCGTCACCGGGCGGGTCGAGGCCGATACCAAGGAGTTCGCCACCGAGTTCGACGTCCCGCACTGGACGCTGGACTTCGAAGAGTCGCTCGACCAGCCCGGCGTCGATGCGGTGATCCTGGCGACGCCCACCCAGATGCACGCCGAGCAGACCATCGCTTCCCTCGAATCGGGCAAGCACACGCTCGTGGAGATCCCGATGGCGGACAGCCTCGCCGACTCCCGGGCCATCGTCGACGCGCAGGAGCGCACCGGCCTGACCGCCATGGTGGCACACACCCGCCGCTTCAACCCATCCCACCAATGGGTGAAGGCGCGCATCGACGCCGGTGAGCTCTCCATCCAGCACTTCGTGGTGCGCACCATGTTCTTCCGCCGGGAGAACCTCAACGCCCTCGGCAAGCCCCGCTCCTGGACCGACCACCTGCTGTGGCACCACGCGTGTCACACCGTCGACCTGTTCCAATACATGACCGGCCAGGTCGCCGACCGGGCGTGGGCACAGCAGGGGCCGATCCACCCCGAGCTCGGGATCGCCATGGATATGACCATCGGCCTGGGCAACACCGACGGCGCCATCTGCACGCTGGCGCTCTCCTTCAACAACGAGGGCCCGCTCGGCTCCTGGTTCCGCTACATCGGGGACACCGGCACCTACCTCGCTCGCTACGACGATCTCGAGACCGGGACCGGTGAGGCCATCGACGTTTCCGCGGGTCACGTGTCCATGGACGGGATCGAGCTGCAGGACCGGGAGTTCTTCTCCGCCATCGACGAGGGGCGGGAGCCCAATGCGAGCGTGCAGCAAGCGTTGACGACCATGGAGACGTTGGATCGGTTGCAGCAGACGCTGGACTAGGAGAAGTCGTAGAGAGCTTCCGGATTGGTGACGAGTATCCGGTTCCGCGTCTCCTCCTCTGGAGCGAAGTCGGCGAGGAGATCGATGAGGTCCCCGTCGTCGGGCATGTGGCGCACGTTGGGGTGGGGCCAGTCGGTGCCCCACAGCACCCGGTCCGGGGCGGCCTCGATGATGGCCCGGGCGTAGGGGACGACGTCGTCGTAGGGCGGCGGGCCGTCGGCGGTGATCCGCTCGGCGCCGTTCACCTTCACCCAGGCGCGCTCGTCGTCTCTCAGCATTCCGAGGAGGTACTGGAAGGGCTCCTGGTCGAGCCCGGCGGTAGCGTCGACGCGGCCCATGGCATCGATGATGTAGGGGACGGGCAGGCGCTCGAACAGGTCGGTGTGCGACGACAGGTCCCTGGCGTCGAAGTGGAGCTCGACGTGCCACCCGAGGGGGACGACCCGCTCCACCTGGCGCCAGAAGAAGTCCGGGTCGGGGGCGCCACCAAGGTGCTGCACGAAGTTGAACCGGATGCCGCGGATGCCGGCGTCGTGGAAGCCGATCAGGTCCT
>CAYQZO010000145.1:0-5529 GCA_964421925.1 uncultured Acidimicrobiaceae bacterium | reverse complement strand
GTTGGGCCGCCGCTCCTGGGTGGCGGCGAGCGCTTGAAGCCACAGGTTCCACACCGTCACCCAGTACTCCCCGCCCGACCCGGATTCCTGTTCGGCCTCGGCCGCGTATCGCTTGACGCCCTCGAGGTCGCCGGACAACAGCGCGGCAAACGACCGCCAGTCCTTCATCGAAGAGACCCAGAACGGGTGTGGCAGCGCCTCGAATCGCGTGACCGCTTGATCGAGACTCGCGGTCATGTCGTCCGCCCTCCCGAGATACGCCAGGGAAAGTGCCAGGCACTGGACTGAGACCCAGTGCGCCATCGTGTCCGACGAGCGGCTCAACACCTCATTGGCCCCAGCGGAAGCCTCGGCGCCCTCTTCGGGCCTGCTCAGCAGGGTCAGATGCCAGCCCTTGACGGCGGATGCCAACGCCCGCAGAACGGTGACGTCCTCATCGGCCTCGTCGGCAGGCAACGCTTCGAGCGTCTCGTCGAACAAGGTGATTGCCGACTGGTACCAACCCCGGAACTCGTAGACGAGGAAGAACGGAATGATGAACCGCTTCGCCGTTGCCGAGTCGCCGGTACCGACGAGATGCCGCCATGCGGAGCGGATGTTCTCGATGTCGGCCACCACCATTGCCAGCAGCTCGTTTTGTCTGGCGCTCTCGATCAGCGCCGGCGCCTCATCCATGAGCTCGGCGTAGAAAGCGGCGTGGCGGGCGATCACGGCTCGGTGCCGGTCCTGATCCAGCTCGAGCTCGGCGGCGGCGTACTGGCGCAGCAGCTCGTGGACCTCGTAGCGGCCGGTGTCGGGACTGGCGGTTAGCAGCGACTTGCTCACCAGGGCGGCCAGACCGCGCAACGACGCTCCCGACACGGCTTCGGCTGCCTCCCGGGTGAAACCGCCGCGGAACACCGACAGCGCCGCGAAGGTCTCGCGCTCTTCGGGACCGAGCAGGGCCCACGAGTAGTCGAAGACGGCCCGGATGCTGCGCTGCCGCTCGGGGATGTCGCCCATCTCGGTCTCGAGGAAGTCGATCGACTTGGCGATCTCGGTAGCGATCTCGTCGATGGGCAGCATGTCCACCCAGGCTGCCGCAAGCAGGATGCCGAGAGGCGAGCCCCCCGTGAGATGCAGAATCTCGCCGAGGGCGTTCAGGTCGCTCGCTTCCAAGGCAAAGGACGGGTTGGCGCGCCTGGCGGCTTCGACGAACAGCTGGACGCCGCTGGTCTGCCTGGCTTGCTCCGGCATCTTCCAGGCCGTCTCCAGGCCGGCCAGGGCAAGCACCGTCTCGCCCGTCAGGTTGAGCTTGCTGCGGCTGGTCGCGACGATCGTGAGGTGCGGGGCGGCCTGCAGGATCTCGGCCACCGCGCCGGCGGCGCCCGCCAGGTGTTCCATGTTGTCGAAGACGAGTAATTGGCGCCTGGTGGCGAGGTGCCTCAGCAGCTGTGTCTTGACATCCTCGTCACCCGTGAAGGCGACCCCGAGCGCCTCGGCGATGGCCTGGACGATGTCGTCGCTCGAGTCGATGTCGGCGAAACCGACAAAGAACACACCGTCGGCGTACTCGCCGACGAGATCGGCAGCCGCCTGGATGGCGAGCCTGGTCTTGCCGGTGCCACCCGGAGCCAGGATCGTGAGCAGCCGGGTGCCGGCGAGCAGCTCCTTTGCGTCGGCGAGCTCCTCGCGGCGGCCGATGAACTCGGTGATCTGGATGGGCAGGTTGTTGGGGACCTCGTTGAGCGACTCGAGCGGCGGGAAGTGTCCGTCGAGGCCCTCGACGTCGACCTGGTAGACCCGCTCGGGCCGGGTGAGGTCCTTCAACCGATGCTCCCCCATGTCCCGGAGCGAGACGCCCGCCGGAAGGCGGTCGTCGGACACCAGGTCCCGCGTCGCCTGTGACGTCACCGTCTGCCCGCCGTGCGCGATGCCGCGCAACCGAGCCGCCCGATTGACCGCCGAGCCGTAGTAGTCGCCGAGCTGGAGATCGGCGGAGCCGGTGTGCACCGCTGCCCTGACCCGCAATGGGCGCGGGGTCGCCCACTCCATCTCGTTGAGCCGCCGCTGCATCTCGGCAGCTGCGGCGACCGCGTCGGCGGCATCCGAGAACACGACGAAGCGGCTGTCGCCCTCGCCGCGGGGCCGCACCGGAACGCCGTGGTGGGATGAAGCGGCCCCCTCGATCGCCTCGTCGTGTTGACGAAGCGCCTCCATCATCGAATCGGGCGCGTCCTCCCACAGGCGCGTGCTGCCCTCCACGTCGGTGAAGAGGAACGTGACCATTCCCTCGGGCAATTCAGGCATCCGGCGATGCTACCGACGACGCGTGTTGCGGATCCCCACCGGTCTGGCCTACTTGCCGTAGCGCCGTTGCCGTCTGGTGAAGTCGCGCAGCGCCCGCAGGAAGTCGACCCGGCGGAAGGCGGGCCAGTACACGTCGACGAAGGCGTACTCGGCGTAGGCGGACTGCCAGAGGAGGAACCCGGAGAGCCGGGCCTCCCCCGAGGTGCGGATCACCAGGTCGGGGTCGGGGAGGTCGGCGGTGTACAGGTTGGACCCGATCCCCCTGGCGTCGATGTGCTCGGCGATCTCAGCGCCGCTCAGCCCATCGTCGGCAAGCGTGCCCACCAGGTCCTTGACCGCATCGACGATCTCCTGGCGGCCCCCGTAGGCGAGGGCGATGGTGAGCCGGCGCTCCCCATCGGGCATCCGCTCCTCCAGCCGCTTGGCCGACGCCACCAGGTCGGGAGGCAGCAGATCGAGGCTGCCGATGAAACGGACTCCGATACCGTGGCCCCCCAGGGAATCGGGGATGGCCTCGAACAGCTCCTGGAGCACCGCGTAGTAGGGCAGCAGCTCCTCGTCGGGGCGCTCCAGGTTCTCCTTGGACAGCAGCCAGCAGGTCACCGCGGGGATCTCCAGCTCCTCGGCCCAGTGAAGGAAGTCGATGAACTTGCCCATGCCCACCCGGTACGAGGCCGCATAGTCGGGGAGCCGCTCGCTGCGGGCGTAGCGGCGGTGCCCGTCGTGGATGACCCCGATGTGGTGGGGAAGCTTGCTGCGATCGAGCCCGGAGAGGAGTCGGTCTTCGTACAGGCGGTACAGCGGGCGCGTAGCCAGGTCCCGGAATCCCATATCCGCCAATGCTAGGAGGTCGACGGCGTTGATGAGTGTCTCCGGGCGGTGCCAAGATGGGGAAAACGAGAGGATCCACCATGGCAATGACGGCAGAGCACAAGGCGGCCCTCGCCAAGGGCCGCATCGAGTCACGGGCGATCAAGGCCTACCTGGCGGTCGCCACCAAGCCCAAGAAGCGGGGGCGGCCGGTGACCAAGGAGTCGCTGCAGAACAAGATCGGCGGCCTCGACAAGAGCATCCGCGCCGAGGACGATCCCCTGGCGCGTGTGGATCTGATCCAGGCCCGCATCGACGCCCAGCGAGCCCTCGACGACCTCGAGGACGAGGCCGACCTGGCCGAGCTGGAGAAGGGATTCGTCGAGCATGCCGCTCCCTACTCCGAGCGCAAGGGCATCACCTGGACCGCGTGGCGGGAGGCCGGAGTGCCCGCGGCCACCCTCCGTAAGGCCGGCATCAAACAGACCAGGCAGCGCAAGTAGCTAGCCCCTCTGCGCGCGGCGAAACCCTCCACGGTTTGGGCCCGGCGGCTCATCAACCAACCGGGGAATCCCTGCCGATACAACGTATATGGCTGCGCCAGTGGTGGATGGACTTATCGATTCCCCCGGGTACGCTGCCGACGTGCGACTCCACCTGCCCCGCTGGTCGATCGGCAAGATGCAGAACCCGATCCGCGGCTTCCTGCACGGCTCCGCAGCGATCCTCGGGATCGCGGGCACGGTCGCCCTCCTGATCGCCGCTCCGTCCTGGGGGCACCGGGCGGGGCTCCTCGTCTTCGGGCTCACCATCATCGCCCTGTACACCACGAGCTCGCTGTATCACACCATTCCGTGGCGGGAACGCTGGAAGAAGCGCATGCAGCGCCTGGACCGCTCCATGATCCTCGTGCTCATCGCCGGTACCTACACGCCGTTCGCCCTGATCGTGCTCGACGGGTGGCTGCGCTGGGTAGTACTGGGGGTGGCCTGGGGGATCGCCCTGGCCGGGGCCACACAGCAAGCCCTGTTCCCCAAGGTCAACGGCGGGGTGCCGGTGGCGCTCGCCACCGTGCTCGGCTGGCTGTCACTGCTCTTCATCTGGCCGCTGATCAACCGCCTGGGATGGGAGCCGATGCTGATCCTCGGGTTCGGCGGGGTCATCTACACCATCGGGATGGTCTTCCTGGTCACCAACCGCCCCCGGCTGTGGCCGCGGGTCTTCTCCTACCACGAGGCGTTCCACGTCATGACCGTGACCGCCACCGCGCTGCACTTCATGGTGGTGTGGCGCTGGGTCCTCCCCTACGCCGGCTGATCAGCCCTCTTCATCCCCTGCGAAGTCGAGCGACGCCGAGTTGATGCAGTAGCGAAGCCCGGTCGGGTTGGGCCCGTCCGGGAACACGTGGCCCAGGTGCGCCCCACAGTTGTGGCACACCACCTCGGTGCGGATCATCATCAGGGTGCGGTCCTCGTGCTCGTCGACGGCTCCGTCCCCCACCGGTTGGTAGAAGCTCGGCCAGCCGCTCCCCGACTCGAACTTGGTGTCGCTGGAGAACAGCGGCTCGTCACACACCACGCAGTTGTACATGCCGGCGGCGTGATTGTCCCAGTATTCCCCGGTGAAGGGCCGCTCGGTGCCGGCCTCTTGGGTGACGTGGAACTGAAGCGGGGTGAGCCGCTCCCTGAGCGATTCGGTCTTGTCCGTCATGGGGTAAGGGTACCCGTAGTCAGGTAGCTCGCCGACGGTACGCTCTGCGGCGAATGACCACCAACTGTCCATCCTGCGGAGCCGAAGCTGCTGCAGACGCCCGGTTCTGCGCCAGCTGCGGGACCTCGCTGTCTCGCACCTGCCCTTCGTGTGGCGCCGAGGCCGGCCCCGGGGCCCAGTTCTGTGCCCAGTGCGGCACCGCTCTGGGCGAGACCGCCGTTACCGCTGACACCCGCGCCGCCGAGGAGCGCAAGGTGGTGTCGGTGCTGTTCGCCGACCTGGCGGGGTTCACCGAACGCACCGAGCGCTCCGACCCCGAAGACGTGCGGGCCCGGCTCACCGTTTACCACAAGACCGCCCGGGAACAGGTGGAGGCGCACGGTGGACGGGTGGAGAAGCTGATGGGCGACGGCGTGTTCGCCGTGTTCGGCGTCCCCAAGGCCCACGAAGACGACCCGGAGCGGGCGGTGCGGGCCGCTCTCCACTTGCAGGAGTCCATCGCCGTGCTCAACGAAGAGAACCCCGATCTCGCCCTCTCGGTGCGGGCGGCGGTCACCACCGGCGAGGCCATCGTCCAGCTCGACTCGGACAACCCGGACCGGGAGACCATCGTCGGCGACGTGGTCAACACCGCCTCCCGGCTCGAAGCGGTGGCACCGCCGGGCGGGGTCGTCGTCGACGAGCGCACCTACCTCGCCTCACGCGGCGACATCGCCTACG
>CAYQZO010000144.1:0-5537 GCA_964421925.1 uncultured Acidimicrobiaceae bacterium | reverse complement strand
GTCGGAGAGGTGCTCGATCTGGTGGGGCTCACCGGCATGGGCGACCGGCTGCCGAGCGAGCTGTCCGGTGGCGAGCAGCAGCGGGTGGCGCTTGCCAGGGCGCTGGCACCCCGACCCGAGGTGGTGCTCCTCGATGAGCCGTTCTCGAACCTAGATGCACCGCAGCGGGAGCGGATGCGCCGCGAGGTGCGCCGCATCCTGCGTGACGCCGGCGCCACCGCGGTGTTCGTCACCCACGACCAATCCGAAGCGCTTGCCATCGCCGACACCGTGGCGGTGATGCGGGACGGCCGGGTCGTCCAGGTGGGCAGTCCGCTCGAGGTGTACCAGAGCCCGGCCGACCCCTGGGTGGCCACATTCCTCGGGGAGAGCCTGAGTATCGAGGGCATCGTCGATCGGGGCATCGCCAAGACCGAGCTCGGCGACTTCGCCGCCGACGGCTTCGAGGACGGCCCCGTCGAGGTGATGATCCGCCCGGAGTGGATCACTCCAACGCCCGCTTCCGACGGGGAGGCGACCGTGGTCGACCGGGAGTACTACGGCCACGATCAGATGCTCCTCATCGAGCTGCCCGACGGGCGCAGGATGCAGTCCCGCATCGGGCCCCGCCCCGCCCTCGACCGGGGTGACCGCGTCGCCCTCACCTTCGAAGATGCGGTCGTGTTTCCGGCGCCCTGACCGTCGCGTGCGCTTGGATCCGACCATGCGGTGGCGCCGAGCACGCGCGACCTCAGTCAGTCCTCCTCGTCGTCCCTGGCGGCTATCGCTGCCGACTCCCGCGGCGCCTTCGGATACTCCCAGTCGTCGGGGAGGTCGGCGTCGACGAGCACCCCGGGGGGCAGCACATCACGGTCGCGGTCGCGAGCGGCCCGGACCCGCCATCCGCCGAGCACCCAGCCTCCGATCCCCCACGAGTGGGCGATCAGGTACAGCACACCGCCGATGGCACCGATCCCGGCCACAGAAGAGACCCAGATGGTGAAGCGCCACAACACGGCACCGAGCACGAAGGCGCCGAACAGCCCCCACCGCTTGCGCACCAAGATGTCACCGAAGACGGTCACCGATGGGACCGGCCCGAAGATGAGGCTGAGCCCGAGGGCGAGCAGGACGAGGAAGGCGAGCGGGAGCCCGACGAGCGTGGCCGCCAGGAGCACGAGGCCGATCACCCCGACGATCACGGTTGCGATGCCGATGAGCAGCGTCTTCAGCGGGCTGGACTCGATGGCGTCCACCGCCGCCTCACCCGTCGCCCGGAACAGCCAGAGCACCACCATGCCGCCGACGACGAAGCCGAGAAAGGAGATGATGTTGGCCAGGGTGAGGATCAGGCCGTAGAAGAAGTTCGACTGGGCGGGCAGCTCGACCACCTCACCCGCGATCTCGGCATCGGCAGAGATCGACGCCGTATTCGCCGACCGATAGAGCACGTCCCCACCCACGGTCGCAGTGGATCCGATGCTGAGCAGCTCGACGGCGATGTCGATGTCCCGTCCGACATCTCCGTTGATCCTGGCGTTGATCATCCGGCCGCGAAGGTCGCGCCCCACGCTTCCGACGACGTCGACCGCGCCGCCGAACACGATGACGTCCCGGGCCACCGACCCTGAGATGCTGAGCCCGGCCCCGGTGACGAACACGTCGGCGCCGACGCTCCCCTCCACCTCGACGTTTGGTGACACCGCCCGCAAAGCCCCACCGACGACACCACCAGGTGCGATGCGCACTGTGCCCGAAGTGAGTGCGTTGACCGAACCGGTGACCGTCCCGGTGATGGTGAGCTCGCCGGTGGCGATGGTCAGGTCACCGTCGATCGTCCCTTCGACCCGTCCGCTCGTCGAAGCGACGTAGACGTCCTCCTCAATGGGAGTGTCCTCATCGACGATGAACAGGTCGGTGGTGACCACGCCGGCGACGACGGCGGCCCCCGGCACCAGCAGGACAACTCCGACGAGGGCGAATACGAGCCACCGCTTCCCGCTGGTGGCTGGTAGCTGGTAGCTGGTAGCTCTAGAGCGGAAGCGCCTCACCGGCGAGTCGCAGCAACGGCCATGGCAGCAATCCAAGCACAACGGTCGCCGTGGTCACCGTTGCAAGCACCACACCCGACGTGGTCGGAATGGAGAGCTCCTCGTCGGCGGCGGGCTCGCCGAGGAACATGGTGGAGGCCACCCGGAAGTAGATGTAGAAGCCGACCACGGTGGTCACGAGGGCGACGACCACGAGCCACAGATAGCCCGCCTCGGCCGCAGTCGTGAACACCGCCACCTTGCCCACGAAGCCGGTCGTGAACGGGATCCCGCCCAGGCCCAGGAGAAGGAGGAGCATCGCCCATGCCAGCCATGGTGAACGGGAGGCGAGGCCGGACCAATCCGACAGCGGGCTCCTCCCGTTACGAGGTCCGGCGACCACCGAAGCCACGGTGAAGGCACCGATCACGACGAGCGCATAGGTCGCGACGTAGAACCACATGGCACCGATGCCTTCGATGCCGGCGACGAGCGCCATCATGATGTAGCCGGCGTGGGCGACCCCCGAGTAGGCCAGGATTCGCTTCACGTCGTCCTGCACGGCGGCGAGCACGGTGCCGAGGATCATGGAGATCCCGGCGATCACGGCGAGGGCGGGCGCCCAGGCGTCGATCTGGGAGGGAAGGCCACCGATGAGTACCCGCGCCAGGGCGGCGAACCCCGCCACCTTCACGCCGGCCACCATCAACCCGACGATGCCACCGGGGGCCCCGGCGTAGACGTCGGGTGCCCATTGGTGGAACGGGGCGGCGGTCACCTTGAAGCCGAGCCCGACGATCACGAGCCCGATGCCGATGAGGAGGATGGCCGGCTCGGAGATGATGTGCTCGGAGAGGAACTCGCGCATGCCGCCGGCCCCGTACAGCGAGGTCGCCCCGGTGGCGGCGAACAGCAGGGCGGCACCGTAGATGAAGATGGCCGAAGCGAGCGAGCCGAGGAGGAAGTACTTGACCGCAGCCTCGTCGGCGTCGAGGCGCTCTCTGGTGAACCCGGCGAGCACGTAGAGGGCGATGGAGGCGGTCTCGAGGGCGAGGAAGAGAACGACCATGTTCGCCGCTGCGGTCATCATGTGCAGCCCGGCGACCGACAGCAGTACCAGGGTCACGAACTCGGCTCCCCTCCATCCGAGTGTGGTGACGAGCTGCCAGGCGGCGGCGAGCCCGAGGATGGCGACGAGGAAGATCACGACCCCGGCAAACGCCGAGAAGTAGTCCATCACCACCATGGGGGTGCGCGGGGCGAAGCCTCCGCCCCCGGAAAAGTAGAGGTTGGCCGCCCCCTCATCGAGCGCGGTCCACTGCAGGACCGAGGCGATGGCGGCGGCGGCGAGGGCGGCGAGGGCGGCGAGCGCCCACTCCCGGCGTGGGCGCTCCATGAGGACGGCGAGCCCGATCACGGCCACGGCGCCGCCGAGCAGAAACACCTCGGGGAGGATGGGGAGCCAGGCAGCGTTGCTCACGGCGCAACCTCCGCCGACGGCTGGCTCCGCCCGAAGTCGGGTACCTGATAGTCGGTGAGACCCTCGATACGGTCCAGTACCGCGTCCACCGACGGCTGGATGCGATCGAGCACCGGCCGGGGATAGACGCCGATGGCGAGCACGATGACGACGAGGGGCACGATGATGGCCACCTCGCGGAGCCCGAGACGGGCGAGCCCTTCGTTCGCCGGGTTGGTCACCGGGCCGGTGAACACCCGCTCGTAGGCCCACAACAGATAGACGGCGGCCAGGATCACCCCGGAGGCGCCGATGATGGCGAGGACCGGCACGGTGAGGTAACTGCCCACCAGCACGGTGAACTCACCGACGAATCCGGACAGGCCGGGGAGTCCGATGGAAGCGAACGCCATGTACAGGAAGAATCCGGCGAGCAGCGGCATCACCGATGCGATGCCGCCGTAGTCGGCGATGAGCCGGGTATGGCGCCGCTCGTAGAGCATGCCGACCAGCAGGAACAGGGCGCCGGTGGTGAGGCCGTGGCTGATCATCACGAAGACGGCCCCCGACATGCCCTGGCTGGTGAGGGCGAAGAGGCCCAGGATGACGAAGCCCATGTGGCTGATCGAGGAGTAGGCCACCAGCCGCTTGACGTCGGGCTGGACGATCGCCACCACCGCCCCGTACAGGATGCCGAGCACGCCGAGCACGGCCAGCCAGGTGGCCAGGTCGACCGTCGCCTGCGGGAACAGGGTCATGTTGAAGCGGAGGAACCCGTAGGTGCCCATCTTCAGCAGCACGCCGGCCAGGATCACCGAGCCCGCGGTCGGTGCCTCGGTGTGGGCGTCGGCCAGCCAGGTGTGGAGGGGAACGATGGGCACCTTGACGGCAAAGCCGACGCCGAAGGCGGCGAACAGCCACAGCTGGGTGCTCGAGGACAGCTCAAGGCCGAGCATCTGGCGCCAGTCGAACGAAGTGGTGGTGCCGATGGCGTCTCCGGTGAGGACGGCCATGGCGATGATCCCGGCGAGGAGGAACACGGATCCGGCGGCGGTGAACACCACGAATTTCATCGCCGCATAGGAGCGGTTCTCCGAGCCCCACAGCCCGATGAGCAGGTACATGGGGACGAGGATCACCTCGAAGAAGGCGAAGAACACCAGGAGGTCGAGGCTCATGAAGACGCCGAGCAGCCCGGCTTCGAGGACGAGCATCGACACCATGTAGGCCTTGGTCCGATCCGTGATGGACGCCGAGGCCGCCACCGCCAGCGGGAAGAGGAGTGCAGTGAGCACCACCATCCACAGCGAGATTCCGTCGATCCCCATGGTCCACCCGATCCCGAGCGATTCCGACAGGGTGCGATCGACGGTGAACTGGAAGAACGGCTCGCCGGTTTCGAAGCTGGCCGCCACCCACAGCGCGGCGACCAGCGGCGGGATGGTCGCGGCAAGCGCCACCGGGAAGATGAGCTCGCGCCGGCTCCTGGGGACGAGGGCGACCGCGACGGCGCCGGCGACGGGGAGCAGGATGAGGGTGGTGGGCACCATCAGAACAACCCCCCGCTGAGCAGCAGCCAGAGCAGCAGGCCGAGGGCGCCGGCGGCCATCACCGCGCCGTACCAGCGCACCATGCCGGTCTGGCTTTCCCGCAGGACCGTCCCCATCGACTGTACGCCGCTGCCGATGCCGTTGACGATCCCGTCGATCACCCCCTGGTCGAGGACTGTCGCCGCCCACGCGGCGAAGGCCTTCCCCGGGGCGACGATGGTCCGCCCGTAGAGATCGTCGATGCCGTATCCGTCGAGGGCGGCGTCCCAGAAGCTTCCCTCGTCCTCCCGGTAGGCGCTCCCGTAGCGGAACCAGGCCCACCCGATGCCGACGAGGGCCGCGCCGAGCGCGACCAGGGCGAGCACGATGAGCGCGGTGTTCTCCTCCGGCGGATGCTGCTGAGCGACCCCCTGGAAGGAGGGCTCGAGGAAGTGTTCCAGGCCGAGCCGGAACGGTGTGTTGAAGAGACCCGCAGCGAAGGAGAACACGGCGAGGAGCACGAGCGGGATCGTCATCACC
>CAYQZO010000143.1:0-5541 GCA_964421925.1 uncultured Acidimicrobiaceae bacterium | reverse complement strand
CGATCAACTCCACCGTGATCGTCTCCGACACATCGAGGAGTACCGAAGCGAGGAGGATCCCGACGAGTGTCACGGTGACGGCGATGACCACGCGGAGCAAATCGGTCGGGTGCCGCATGAACGGTGGCTTGACCGGCTCGTCGACCCAGACGGCGGCTGGCTGCTCGGTGGTCGTCATCGGTTGGCGCGCCGCATCCGCTGCACGATAGATGGCGGTCGCGACCCGCGGGCTGCCCCCCGATCCCGTCGCGTGTACTCAGGGGTACCTCTGAGGTCTCCCTGAGTACACGCGACGCCAGGGCGGTGGCCGCGGCCCGCGAGTAGGGTCACGGACCGAGAACCATGGGTGCAGCACAGGTGCAGAAAGTCGTCGCCGATGCGCTCGGCGTGACGGTCGAGGCGCTCGACCGCGCTGAGGCCGGCGTCAAGACGCGGATGCTGGCGTCCGGCGACCTGCTCGTCGGCAAGGGCGATCCCGTGGATGATGTCTTCGTCGTTCTCACCGGCTCGCTCGAGGTGCTCGGCTTCGACGACCAGCCGCTGGCGGTGCTCGAGGCCGGATCCGTCGTCGGCGAGATCGCGGCCCTCGCCGGCGGGCAGCGGACCGCCACGGTTCGCTCGATCGATGAGACCGAGGTCGCCGGCCTCGACGCCGACAGCTTCGAACGACTTATGGCCGCCGTGCCGGATCTCTACGAGCGCATCTCCACCGAGGCCATTCGGCGCCTCGACCACCGCTGGCTCATGGAGTTCATCGGGTGGCTGCTCGGGCCGATCGACCCGCAGCTCGGCGACGCCGTGGCCCAGGCGGTGGTCTGGCGTCGTATCCCCGCCGGCGAGTACATCTACCGGGAGGGAGATCCCGCCGAGAGCGGCTACACCGTGATCCGGGGCAGGATCCGGGTCTTCGGATCCGAGCGCCTTTCGTCACAGCCCGATCGCTATGAGGTGGGCAAGGGGGCGCTGCTCGGCGAAGAGGGGATGGTCCACGACGACTGGCGGAGAACCGAGTCGGCCCAGGCCGTCCGAGACTCGGTAGTCGTCGAGGTGCCGCGCTGGGCGTTTCTCGCCCTCATCGAGGCGTATCCGAAGGTGGTCGCTTCCGTCTTGGCCAACCTCATGCGCCAACAGACCGCGCGCCGGCGGTCGGCACGCGAGTCGACGGTGGCCGTCCTGGCGCTCGATCGAGACGCCCCCGACCCGATCTACCGCCGGCTGGCCAAGGAGCTCGCCGTCTTCGGACCCACGTCGTGGATCTCGAGTCACCGAGCGGACGACCTGCTCGGTAAGCCCGGTGTGGCCCAGTCCGAGGTCGGCACGCCAGGCGACGTGCGCCTCAGCCAGCTGCTCCACGACCTGGAGCACGAGAGCACCTACCTCATCTACCAGTCCGACCAGAGTCCGTCGCCGTGGTCCGAGCGGATCATGCGGCAGGCCGATGTCGTGCTGGTGGCGGTGCCTTTCGAGGCGACGCGGACGCACCTTGAGCTGCTCGACGAGCTCGTAGCCATACCCTCGTTTGGCCGGAAGGTGCTCGCCGTGTTCCACCCAACGGGGACGCTGCGCCCTCGTGCCACGGCTCACCTCGTCTCCCGGTGGAATCCGGACCTCGTCGTCCACGTCGAGGAGTCGAACGCTGACGGCGTCAACCGGCTGGCGCGGATCGTGGCGGACCGGGCCACCGGCCTCGTCCTCGGGGGCGGCGGGGCGCGGGGGTTCGCCCACCTGGGGGTATGGCGCGCCTTGCAGGAGCACGGTGTCGAGGTCGACCTCATCGGCGGCGCCTCCATGGGAGCGGCGATCGGCGCGCTCATCGCACGTGGTGGCACCATCGATGAACTCGAGGAGGAGGTGGAAGCGGCGTTCTCGGGCTTGCTCGACTACACGCTTCCCCTGGTCTCCCTGCTCAAAGGCAAGCGTGTGTCGCGACGGCTCAGGGCGGCGCTGGGAGAGTGGGATATCGAGGACTTGTGGATGCCGTATTTCTGCACCTCGACCAACCTGACCCAATCCCGGGTCATGGTGCACGATCGCGGTGACCTTGCCCGGGCAGTGCGTGCCAGCGTCGCCATACCCGGGGTGTTGCCACCGGTCGCCTCGGAATCCGACCTGCTGGTCGACTCCGGCGTCCTCAACAACCTCCCCGTGGACATCATGCGCCGGCGGATACCGAACGGGACGCTCATCGCAGTCAACGTGGCGGCCCCGCTCGGACCCCGGTCAAAGACCGACCTCGGGATGTCGGTGTCCGCCACGGAGGTGTTGCGGGCCCGGCTGCGGCGAGACGAGGAGTATCCGAGGCTGGTCCCGGTCGTCGTGCGGTCGATGATCACCGGGTCGGCCCGGGAGCGGGATCGCAACATCGACGCCGGCGTCATCGACTTCTACCTCGACCTCAACATGAAGGGAATCGGCCTGCTCGACTTCGATCAGGCAGCCAGGGTCACCCGCGCCGGCTACGAGGCGGCGGCGCCCCTCGTCGAAGCCTGGGTGGAGCAGAGCCAGGCCTGAGGGTCTCCCTCGTCGCGTGTACTTAGAGGTACCTCTGAGATCTCCCTAACTACACGCGACCCTGGAACGGCGGCCTTCGGGCGCCGCTACTGGGTCGTCACGCCCGCCCATCGGAGCACCCGCATCGCCCGCAGCGTGTTCCATCGGCTCGGCTGGCCGTCACCGTCGTCCATATCGAAATGCACCAGCCCGGGATAGGTGTTCTCCAGGAGCCAGCGTCCGTCGTCGCCCCGCTTGCCAACGACGAGGTCGATCGCCTCGGCGCATCGCTCGTCCGGCTCGCTGTGCGCAGTGCGGAAGTACTCGAGGCCCCGTAGGACGTCGTAATGCCAGCGCGGCGGATAGGCGAAACGCGCGAAGTCGGGGTCGACCAGGTCACCGGTGGAGAGCCGGCGCATCAAGCTCCGCTCCAGGAGGTACTCCTCCGCACCGAGGCGCGTGGCGGTCACCTCCGGTCTCGTTCCACCGGCCCGCTCGTACTCGAGGAGGCCGTCGACCACGGCGATGGTGGTGTGGAACGAGGAGCGGGTCGAACCCCGCTCCGCCTCGCAGTTCCACCCGCCGTCGGCGAGCGTTTCGTCGAGGAGCCGATCGACGATCCCGTCGACGTTCTCACCGAAGTAGGCGCCGATGGCGACGGTCGTCCCGTTGATGCAGGGCTCCACCTCGCCGGCGAAGAAGTCCTGGCCGTCGTGATCCCACTTGGTGTTCTCCCGTACCAGGGAAACCGCGGAACGAGCCTGATCCGTTGCCGGGTCGAGACCCATCAATCGCAGCAGGGTGAGGGTGTGGTAAGTCGAGGTCCAGGCAGGCCGGAACGTCCCGAGTTGGCGCTCCATCCACTCCAGGGTCGATCGGTATCGGGCGGCGTCATCGCCTCCCAGGTCGAGACTCCCGCTCTCCCAACCGGCCAGGCTGACCGGATCCACCTCGATGTAGCCTGCGAGGTCCTCGATGCTCACCCGGTGCAGCTCGCGAAGGAGCTTGCGGGTGTCGGGGTCGGCGAGACCGTTGTGGTTCGCGGGCAGGACCTCCCGCCCCCAGCGACCCTCGCCGTCCTGGAGCGAGAGCAGACGAGCGCCCCAACCCTCGTTGGTCACCCGCGAGCGCTCGTCAGCGACCGCAGGCCCGGGCGCGTCGGTGAGGTCTCGCATGACCTGCCAGCGGATCGCCGGGTCGGAGTCCAGCAGCCAATCGATCACATCCACGGCACGCTCCTGAGACGACGCCGGGCAGGTTACGACTTCAGAGCACTGGCGGATCGTCTCGATGCACCTATCGAGATCGCAGCGCGAGGGCGACCGCTTCGACCCGGCTGTGGACGTTCAGCTTGGCGAGGATGTGTTGGATGTGGTTGCGGACCGTCGCCGGCGACACGTACAGCCGCTCGGCGATGGCCGCGCCGTCCAGGCCCTCGGTGAGGAGCTCGAGCACCTCGCGCTCGCGAGGGGTGAGCACGTCGAGCGGTCCCTCACCCTCCGCCGCCGGCGGGGTCCAGCCTTCCACCCGCTCGGCGATGACGCGCTCCAGTTCGGGGGGAAGGGCGACTTCCCGGATCAAGTGCACCAGCCGGCACCGGTCCCGAAGCTCGATGGGAGGAACGATGGTTGAGGCGCTCAGCCAGAGTGTCTTTCCCGCCGCGGAGCGACCAAGGACCTCCGCGGTCTCGATCACCTGATCCGGGTCGGCGGGCAGGACCGCCGGGCAGAAGCCGCTACACACTTGATCTCCGGTGCGATCCCGCCAGCACAGGATCTCGTGACAGGGTTGCCCGACCGCTTCATCCGGTGCGTAGCCGAGTAGTGCAGTGGCCGCCGGGTTCCAGCCGATGATCTGGTAGTCCGCATCGATGGCGACCATGGCGTCCGTGGTCCGGCCGAGGACGTCGAGCAGATCGGCGAGCGGTCCGTCCACGTCCGGTGCGAGCACAATCCCGCTGGTCATTGGCCCGACCGACTGTAGACGGGACGCCGGTCAAGCAGCGGGTCAGTCATCGCCCCGGCCACCTCTAAGCACGGCGAGGATGCCGCCCGCGTCGAGGATCCGACGCATCTCCTCGGGCAGGGAATCGCCCTGGAGCACGACACCGTCCTCGCCACCTCGAACCTGGCCGGAGGCGAGGTCGATTTCGATCTGGTCACCGTCACCAAACGCGGCGTGGATCCCGGCGCACACCAGCACGGGCAGCCCCACCGCAACGGCGTTGCGCATGAAGAGTCGTGAGAAAGATTCGGCGGCGACGCAGGCCACGCCGAGGACCTTGAGGTTCTCGGCAGCCGTCTCCCGGCTCGACCCGCACCCGAAGTTGCGGCCCGCCACCACCACGTCCCCGGACCGCACCTGGGCAGCGAACGCCGGGTTGACCGACTCGAGGGTGTGCACCTTGCGCTCTGCGACCGGGGCGACGGCGTAGGCGCCCGGAGAGAGCACATCCGTACTGATGTCGTGGTCGAGTCGCCACACCCGGCCCGCCAACACGTCAGACATGAGCAGCCTCCAGCACCCGGGGATCGGCGATGCGCCCGGCCAGGGCCGACGCCGCCACGGTCGCCGGAGAGCCGAGATAGATCTCGGCCTCGGGGCTTCCCATCCGTCCGATGAAGTTGCGGTTGTGGGTGCCGATGCAGCGCTCGCCGGGCCCGAGCAACCCGCTGTGTCCGCCGAAACAGGGCCCGCACCCCGGAGTCAGCACCGAGGCGCCGGCGGCGACGAGCGATGCCATCACCCCTGTTTCAATGGCTTCCTGAAGGATCTGCCGCGATGCCGGTGCCACCACCAGGCGCACCCCTGGGGCGATGTGCCGGCCGTCGAGGATCCGGGCGGCGGTTTGCAGGTCTTCGATGCGGCCGTTGGTGCAGGAGCCGAGAAACGCCTGGTGGATGGACAGCCCCGCGACGTCCTCGACGGCCACGACCCGGTCGACCTCATGGGGCACCGCCACCTGCGGGGAAAGGTCGGAGAGCGACAGCTCGTGGATGGCCTCGTAGCCGGCGTCGGGATCCGGCCCGAAGGGTTCGGTCCCGCCCGCTC
>CAYQZO010000142.1:0-5556 GCA_964421925.1 uncultured Acidimicrobiaceae bacterium | reverse complement strand
GGGTCGTCGTCGACGGCGACCATCTCGGGTTCGAGAAGACCTGAGGAAGCCCCCTCCGCTCGGCGGCTGCGCCGCCTCGCGCCCTCCCCCACTTCGTGGGGGAGGCATGATCCTTACGCGGTCCTCAGCTCGCTGACCTTGGCGTGGACTTCCTCGACCGGTGCCGCCTTGGTGTCCACCCTGCCCGGGAACTCGACGTAGAAACAGGCGCCCCCCATCTCGGGGAGCTCCGACCTCCGGTAACCGGCGAAGCCGCCGTGCGCCTTGGCGATCGACTGCACCACGGCGAGGCCGATCCCGGTTCCCTCCACTCCGGTGCCGCTGTGGCCGGCGACGTGGGTGTAATCGCCGCGCTCGAACCGGTTCCAGATGTTCTCCTCGTGCCGCTTGGCGACACCGGGCCCGGCATCGTGGACCTCGAGCACCAGGGTGCCGCCCCGCTGGTAGGCGGTCACCAGACAACGGCCTCCGCCGTAGCGGCCGGCGTTGCTGATCAGGTTGACCAACACCTGCTGGATGCGGGCACCGTCGACGTGGGCGACGAGCTCGCGATCGTCGACCACCACCTTGACCCGGGTGCGATCCACCGTCGTGGCGTTGATCGCGCTGTCGACGACCGACCTGATGTTGACCGGCCCGAGCGAGAGACTCATCTGGTTCGGATCGTCCTCGGCGAGCAGGATCAGATCCTCCACGATCCCGGCCAGGTAGTTGGCCTGATGATGGACCACGCCGATCAGCTCGGCGCGTTCGGCGGGACCGCTGACCTCGTTGTAGTCGAGCACGGCGAGGAAGCCGAGCATGGCGGTGAGTGGCGTGCGCAGCTCGTGGGAGATGGAGGAAACCAGGTCGTTGCGCCGGGTGACCACCGCGATCCGATTCTCCCTGATGGCGACCGCCTGGCGGACGATGACGAGCACCGCAACCGCCAGGGTTGCCATCAGCAGAATGCGGTCTCCCGAGTCGAGCACCGAGTCGGAGAGCCGGAACAGGAGCACGAAGACCATCACCCCGGCTGCGCTGTACGGGGCGAGCAGCGCCCAGAGTGGGGTGTCGCGATCGGCGTAGGCCCGGGGCTCGGGGACACGGTCGACGATGAGCGAGGTCGTGAAGAAGGTGGCGGAAGCTGCGACGAAGACGGCGAAGAGGGCGTTGGCGTCGGCAAAGCTGGATCCCGCACCCTCCAGGTAGTAGCTGACGTCACCGATCGCCTGGAGGAGGACGGCGAGCGCGAAGAGGGAGAGCCGCACGTCGAAGCGGTAGCTGCTCCGCCGCACGATCACGATCATGATGATCACGATCATGGCCAGGTCGAGGAGCGGGAAGGTGGACCCGATCAGCCGCTCCCACAGCGAGGAATCGGCGACCCCGGCAATGATCTCGCTGGCGTACGCCACCCAGAAGAGGGCGGCGATTGAGACCGCGCCGATCACTCCGTCCAGGCCAACGCGCAGCCGCTGCAGCGGCTCGCGCGGGCTGTGGGGCAACGAGGCCAGACCAACGATGGCGACGGCATACCCGAGCAAGAAGAGCAGATCGACCGGCCCGAAGGTCGGCGCATCGCCCGTTGCCAGGAAGAGCACTGCGATGAGCACCACGCCGGCGACGTTGAGGAGCAGCCCGACCCCCACGAGGGTCCACGCCCGACGCTCCGCCTCGAGGTCGCGAGCCTTGCGAATGAACAGCACACCGGCGGCTCCGCTGGCCACGATCACACCGATGGAGCCCGCCGCACCCGCGGCATCGGTCCCGTGATATGCCGCAGCGACGACCATGCACAGCGCGGCGGTAGTGAAGACCACCCATGCATACACGGGCAGCCGGGACCAGACACTCGCCGACGGAGCCAGCGTCGCTTCCGCGCCTTCCATCAGACGGTTATCGGCCGAAATCCCGGCCGGTAAAGGAGTTGTGCTCAGGAGCGGCGCGCCGGCTTTGCGATGACGGGACCGTGCGTGCGGGCGGTGTGACCCTCGACGTCGATCGACACCTCACCTTCCTCGCGCAGGTCGATCACGACGTGGGGCTCCTCGCTGAGCTCCGGCATGTGCGCTGCCATGGCGTCGAGCATGGCGGTGATCTGCTCCCGGCTGTGGTGCAGGGTCTGGGTGAAGCGGACCCCGGCCTTGCCGAGCGGCACTGCCGGGTACGAGGAGGCGTTCAGATAGAAGCCGTCGGCCATGAGCCGCTGAATCATCTCCCCGGTGGCCTCGTCCGAGCCGACGCGCACGAACCAGATCGGCGTCGAGGCGAGCGACACGACGGGCAGCCGACGGCGAACCAGCTCACCACGCACCCAGTCGATCTCCGCGAGCAGCGCCTGCTGGCGTTCCCCGTGCTCGGGAGAGAGGTGTATGGCGGCCGACGCCAGCCCGGCACCGAGGTCGGCAGGCGGAATGGGGCCCGAGAAGGTGAGGGCTCCGCCGGTGAGCTGGACCCGGCGCACCAGCTTCGGGTTGCCGAAGGCCAGTACCGCGCCGAAGGCCCCGAACGACTTCGCCATGCCCGCCGCGATCACCATGCGGTCGTTCCACGGGATCTGGGACAAGACGTAGCCGCGCCCATTCTCGCCCGCCCAACCCAGCCCATGGGCATCGTCGTAATAGGTGTGGAGGTTGGGATATCGCTCTTGCAGAGCGGCCACTTCGGCCACCGGGGCCACGTCGCCATACATCGAGAAGACCCCGTCGCTGAGGAACCACACCCGGTGGTATTCGCTCGCCGAAACGGAGAGCCGGTGTGCCAGCACGTCGATGTCGGCGTGAGGCACGCTGGCCACGGTCACTCCGTTGCCCTTGAGGTTGGTGGTTGCCAGATGCACCGACTCGTGGGTCTGGGCGTCGACGAGCGCCAGATCGTCGGGCCCGATGAGGATGGGGAGCGCCGAGATGTGGGCGAGGGTCGTGGTCTGAACCAGGGTGACGGCAGCTTCCATCATCTCGCCCAGCCGCGCTTCCAACTCGTGATGGGTGGGAAGCGCCGAGTAGATGGGTGCCGAGGAGTAGTTGGGCCCGTAGCGCTCAACTGCCTCGATCGCACCTTCTTTGAGCCGCTTGTCTCGATTCAGGCCGAGGTAGGAGCACGTACTGAAGTTCACCATGGTTCGCCCGCCCATGGTCACGGTGGCGTCGCTGAGTCGTTCGTCCTCGATGGCCTGGCGGATCACGCCGAGGTCGACCCCGAGGCCGAGCCGGCGCTCGGCGATATCGAGCAGACGATCGTGCCTCGATCGCACGTCGTGCCTTCCTACTGGACTGCCCTGCAGCCCACCCGCCGATCCGCGAACCGGCGCCCCTCCCGGCAACCCTATACGGGCTCGTCGATTCGTGCGAAAAGAATTCGCGACGGCTGGAAGGAGATGGGAGAAGGCGTTGAGCGTTGAGCGCTGAGCGCCGGCTAGGGCTCGACGGTCACCGAGACGACGACGTCCTCATAGCCCATGCTGGTGAAGAAGCCGATCAGGAAATGTTCGGCGTTCTCGTGGGCACGCTCCAGGATGCCGGCCTCGATGGCCTGGGCCTGCAGGATGCGCTCGGCTTCGGCGCGAGCGGTGGATTCGAGCTGGTCGTCACCCTTGGTGAGCAGCCCGGTATCGCGGTCGAGCACGGTCGTGCCATCCGAATCGAGGTACGTGTAGAAGATCTCCGCCCTGGGGATCTCGATCGCCAGCACGCCGGTCTCCTGGTCGACGGTGAACGACTCGAGGTCGAGCTCGGCGAGGTCGACGCCCGCACCCACGCGGGCAACCGCAAACAGGTGCAGGTTGTCGCCGAGGGCGAAGTTGAGGATCCCGTGGTCGCTGCCCCGGTTGATGGTGGTGGTCTCCACCATCTCCACGGTCGTGAGCTCGGCGAGCTGGTTGAGCTCGTCGATGGTGACCAGCCCCACTTCCTGGTAGTCCTCACCGGCCAGGAAGGCCGGCAGACGCAGCGACGGCAGGTTGCCCAGGAGCAGTCCCAGTGCAAGGACCGCAGCGATGGCGAAGGCGGCGAAGATCGCCAGCGGCCGGGCGACGCGCGAGCGACTAGCGCTTGGTTCAGTGGTAGTCATTGCCTGGAAGATTATCGGCAGATCCAGAATATGGTCTTGACTGCTGCTGTATTGCATGATACTTTGTGTACCAAGATACTAGGCGAAACCGGAGAAGGCGTGGATCACACTTCGCAGTTGCTCAAGGGCGTGCTCGACATGTGCCTGCTTTCCTTGATCGCAGAAGAGCCGAGTTACGGCTACGAGATGGCGGCAAAGCTCAACGAGCGGGGTCTGCGGCTGGTGAGCGAGGGGAGTATCTACCCGGCGCTCTCCCGGCTCCAGAAGGGCGGCCTCGTCGAGGGCTACTTCGTCGAAGCCGACGGGAGCGGGCCGCCGCGGAAGTACTACAAGATCGTTCCCGTGGGCCGATCCCACCTGAAGCGATGGACGGGAGAATGGGAGGCGCTGAGCACCGGGGTGGCCTCGGTGTTGAACGGAGGAAACGATGACTGATCGCACCATCGACGAGGTGCTCGCCGGCTGCGAGCGCTACTGGACGTCGACCGGTGTGCCCCGCCAGGCCGTTGTGGAGATGCGCCGGGAGCTGCACACCCACCTCGACGCCGCATCGCGGGAGGGGAAGAGTGTCGACGCTGTCGTCGGACCCGACCTCGACGCCTTCGCCGAAGAGTGGGCGGCTGCCTACCGCGGCACCCCGGCACCCGTCGCCACCAAGACCCCGTCGGCGACGACCTGGATCTGGTTGACGATCGGCATCCTCGCAGTGGCCTTCGCCCTCATCGTGATACTGGCACCGAAGGAGGACACCATGGACACCGACCAGTGGCAATGGATCTGGGTTGGCGCCGCCGTCATCCTCGGGATCGGCGAGCTCCTCACCGCAGGCTTCTTCCTGCTCCCCTTCGCCGTGGGCGCCGCCGCTGCGGCCATCCTCGCCTTCCTCGGCGTCGACTTCGCGCTGCAGCTGGTCACGTTCGTGGTGATCTCGGTCGTGTTCCTCGCGGTCTTGCAGCGCTTCGCCAGACAGGAGCAGAGCGACGGCCAGGAGCCGGCAGGAGCCGGGCGTTACCACGGCAAGCACGCCATCGTGCTCGAGCCCATCAACCGGCGCACCGGGAGCGGCACCGTCCGCCTCGACACCGAGCAGTGGCGGGCCACCACCGACTGGGACGATGAGATCCCGGAGGGCGAGGAAGTGGTCGTCACCGAGGTGCGGGGAACCCGGCTCGTGGTCGAGCCCAAGAACTGACTGGTTTGTAGAGAAGAAGAAGAAAGGAGAGCGCAATGGAATCAGCAGCGATCGTCGTACTGGCGTTCATCCTGCTGCTGGTCGTGTACGTGGCGCTGGCGATCAAGATCGTCCAGCAGCACGAACAGGGACTTGTGGAGCGGTTCGGCCGGTATCGCAAGACGGTGGGGCCGGGCTTCAACATGATCGTGCCCTTCATCGAGAAGATGAAGAAGGTGGACATGCGGGAGCAGGTCGTGGACGTGCCGCCCCAGGAGGGCATCACCAAGGACAACGTGGGGGTGACCGTGGATGCGGGGGTCTACTACCAGGCC
>CAYQZO010000141.1:0-5614 GCA_964421925.1 uncultured Acidimicrobiaceae bacterium | reverse complement strand
GGTCAGCGGCCGTAGGTTCCCATCAGCGTGGCCTCGGCGAGCACGTGGCCGGAGCTGGCGTCGAGGAGCTTCGCTTTGTCCGAGCCGGGTTCCAGACCGAGCGTCGTGTCGAGGGCATAGACGGTGAAGAAGTAGCGGTGGGTGGTGCCCCCCGGCGGGCAGGGGCCGCCATAGCCGGTCCGCCCGAACGTGTTCGCCCCGGGTGTGCCCAGCGGGCCGGCGTCTTCTGGGATGACGGTGAGGTCGCCCGGGATGTCGTAGACGATCCAGTGGTCCCACACCCCGGCGGGGGCATCGGGGTCGTCCATCACAAGGGCGAGGCTGACCGTCCCCGCCGGTGGGTCCGAGATGGTGAGCGGCGGTGATACGTTGGCGCCGTCGCAGGTGTAGCGCACGGGTATGGCACCGTTGTGCTCGAAGGTGCTGGTGAGTCGCATGCCGGACTCCGCGGTTGTCTGAGACGCGTCGTGCTCCGGCCGCTCCTCGCTCCCGGCCGAGCACGCGCCCACCGCAAACAGTACCCCGGCGGTGATCAGGGCAATCCGGCGCATCCGGGCCTTTCCGGTTGGCTTGGCTCCATCGTCGCCACCCAAGCGACCGAGATCAAGGGGACGACGATCGGGGTCCGTCGTAGCATCGGTGCATGCTGAAAGTGGGATCGATCGTCATCCGGGTCGATGACCTGGAGCGCCAGGCGCGGTTCTGGCAGGAGGCGCTGGGGTACGAGCGAAGGGTCGACGACAGCGCCGTGTTCGCTCACCTCTACCCCAAGGATGGAGACGGCCCGGACATCGCACTCGACGCCCTGCGCTCGGAGGTACAGGTTCCGCCCCGCATCCACCTCGACCTCCACACCGATGACCGCGAGGCCGAGGTTCAGCGTTTGACCGGACTCGGGGCCACCGAGATCCCCTGGGAGAACCGCCCGCCCGGTGCCACCTACACCGTGATGGCCGACCCGGAAGGCAACCGGTTCTGCGTCATCGACGCTCCACCGTAGAGCGCACACGGCCTCCCACGTCGAGGTGACGATCGTGCGGAGAGGCGATGTGGGTGTTCGCACCCTCTCATCCGACCAGGACCCGACGACCCGTAGCGGCCCCGGCGGCTTGTTCCCAGGCTCACCCGTCCGCCCCGAATCGATCGGAAGATCTGGATCAGGCGCCGAGCGCTTTGAAGACCTCGTAGACCATCCAGGCGGGCCAGAACAGGCCCTGGATGAACGAGAGCACGTAGGCCCAGAAGCTGTCCGCCGCCTGGAAGTAGTACACGAAGGCTCCGAAGATGCCCAGGCCGTAGATGGCGCCTCCACCGGCGGCACCGGCGTTGTTCGACATTGTCACCTCCCCTTTCTGACCGGCGAGTGTATGAGGGCAGCACCGGACCCCAGCGGCCACCGTCCCTCACGCGCCGCCGCCTACGCTGCGACGATGAGTCCACGGGATCCGTACCGGCGGATCGCAGGCGTCTACGACTGGCTGGAGCCGGTACAGGCGGGTGTGCGCCGCGTTGCGCTCGATGTCCTCACCCCGGATCCGTCGTGGCGGGTGCTCGATGTCGGGTGCGGGACCGGCGCCGGGATGGCTCCGTACGTCGAGGCGGGGTGCGAGGTGACCGGTGTCGATGTTTCCCCCTCGATGCTGGAGCGAGCCAGGTCGCGCCTCGGAGATCGCGCCGAACTCCGGCTCATCGACGGCGACATACTGCCGTTTGCTGAGGATGGCTTCGACCTGGTCATGGCGTCCATGGTGCTCCACGAGGTTCCGCCAGAGCAGAGGGTGGCCTTCGTCGCGGAGATGGCCCGGGTCACCGCCGGCGACGGGCGGGTGATGCTCGTCGACTTCAGAATCGGGAGCCTGCGCGGGTGGCAGGGACCCGTCGCTCGCGGCGTGTCCGAGATCATCGAGCGGTTCGCCGGCCACTATGCCCAGTACCGGAGCTTCAGAGTTGCAGGCGGCGTCCCTGCCGTCCTCGATCAGGCCGGTCTCGATATCGAACGGGAGAAGATCGTGGCTGGCGGCAACCTCGCCGTCTTCGTGGTGTCGCCGGCGTAGGGACCCGCTGTCGAGCATTCGACTTGACGGCGCGAAACCGTATCCGAGCGGGCGGACCGACGATCGCCTACCCCGCCAGCGCCTCCCCGAGCCTGCTCTGCTCCCGCTCCCGCAGCCCGACGCGCACCTTCATCAGCTCGGTCTGCTGCGGCATGTACATGTCCCCGCCCGGGATCGGGTGGTCTTTCAGCCAGGCCTCGATGTCGGCAGCGACGTCCGGCTCGGACCGGTACGGGATGCCGTCCAGGATGCGCCGGGCAACCGTTGGTGGAAGCAGGGCGATCACTTCGTCCCAGTGCTTCTTGGTCAGCTCCCACACCGCAGCGCCGGTGTCGCGCTGGGCCAGCATCGTGGCGAGCACCCAGAACGCATCCTGAGTCCGCACGTCGCCGTCCAGGATCATCTGGAAGAGGCGCCCGGCGGCGTCGACGTCGGGAACCATGGCGGCCGCCCGCAGGTTCTTGACGATCTCCTGCGGGTTCTTCGAGGTGTGGTAGATATCGATGAACCCGTCGAACTCGTCCATGCCGCCGTTGGCGGCGACAATGTAGAGGGCGGCGTCGGCGACTTCGGAGTCCAGGCTGCCGGGGTGTGCCTTCGCCTCGTCGAGGGTCGACGCGGCGATCTGCTGGACCTCTGCGTCGTTGCCAAGGTTCCCCCTCGCCCGCAGCAGCATCCCGCGCAGCTTGCGGGTGCGATCGTCCTCACCTTGCTGCGGCGTCCACCCCATGTCGTCCCCCTTGGGAGCGACCAGGTCGTGCACGAAGCCCTGCAGCGCGGGCCGGTCGTCGGACGACACCACCCGGTCGAGCTCACCGAGGCCGCCGAGGGCCTCCTGCCAGATCTCGACCTCGGACTCGTCGCCGAGGGCACCGACCACCGCCAGGAAGTCCGCGGCGGGGCTGCCTCCCTTGAGGACGTCGGCCCACAGGTCGGAGACGACGGTGTAGCGCTCCCCGGCGTCCAGGTCGGCCACCATGTCTGCGAGCTGCTGGCGGAGCTGCGGGGTGTACTGCACACGGTAGAACCCGTGCCCACCGGCGTTGACCACCAGCTGCTCCCCGGCGTCGACCGTGACGGTGTCCCCGCCCATGAGGACCCGCTGCTCACCGGCGTCGGAGCGGAGCAGCACCGGGACCTGCCAGTGATGGTCGCCGTCGCCGATGAAGCGGAACTGCTCCTGGGTGAGCGTGTAGGCGCCCGGTTCACCGTGGACGGTGAGGCGCGGGAACCCGCCCTGAAAGATCCAGGTGTCCATGATCTCGCCGACCGGCTCCCCCGAGGCCTCCTCGAGGGCGGCCCACAGGTCGGCCGTCTCGGTGTTGCCGTAGGCGTGCTGCTTCAGGTAGTTGCTCACCCCGGTGCGGAACACCTCGTCACCGAGATACATCTCGAGCATGCGCAGAACCGACGACCCCTTCTCGTAGGTGAGGGTGTCGAACATCTCGTTGGCTTCCTCTGGTGACTCCACGGTGAACTCGACCGGCCGGGTGGAGGCGGTGGCGTCGGTCTCCATGGAGTTGGTCCGCCCCGGGGCGAAGTCGAGCCACACTTTCCAGTCCGGGCGATAGGCGTCGACGCACTTGTAGGAGGCGAAGGTGGCGAACGCCTCGTTGAGCCAGATCCCGTTCCACCACTTCATGGTGACCAGGTCACCGAACCACATGTGGGCGATCTCGTGGGCGATGACTTCGGCGATCCGCATCATCTCGGTCTGGGTGGCCCGCTCCAGGTCGAGGAGGAGGGCGGTCTCCCGGTAGGTGACGGCCCCCAGGTTCTCCATTGCGCCCCAGGCGAAGTCTGGAATGGCGATCTTGTCCATCTTCTCGCCGGGATAGGGGATCCCGTAGTAGTCGGCGTAGAAGCGCAGGGCGAAGGCCCCCGCCTCCAGGGCGTGGGCGGTGAGGTCGCCCTTCCCCGGCGGGTAGTAGATGCGCAGCGGGACCCCGTCGACGTCGACGGGGTCGGTGGCTTCGAGCTCGCCGACGATGAAGGCGAGCAGGTAGGTGGACATCTTCATGGTGTCCGAGAAGGTGACGGCCACCTTGCCGTCCCCGCGGTCCTCGCGGGCGATCTCCGGGTTGTTGGAGATGGCGGCCAGGTTCTCATCAACGACGAGCGTCACCCCGTAGGTGGCCTTGAACTCGGGCTCGTCCCAACACGGGAACGCCCGGCGGGCGTCGGTGGCCTCGAACTGGGTGGTGGCGATGACCTTCTCGTTGCCCTCGTCGTCCTTGTACACCGACCGGTAGAAGCCGCGCAGCTTGTCGTTGAGGATGCCTTCGAAGTCGATCTCCAGCTGCCAGGCGCCCGGCGAAGCCGTGTCCTCGAGGGCGAGGGTGGCCCGCTCGGTCTTGTCGTCGGTGTCGACGCCGGTCACCGCGACCCGGTCCCCGGAGGCGTTGACGAGGACGGCGTCACCGAAGGTGAGCTCGGCGGCGTTGAGGACGATCTCGTCCACGGGCTCGGCGATGTCGACGTCGACGACCACATGGCCGGTGAAGGACGCGTTGCCGAGGTCGGGGGCGAGCTCCAACCGGTAGTGGCTTGGGACGACGCTGCGGGGCAGGCGGTAGGGCGAAGACAAGACGACTCCTGGATCGACGACGGGCGGATGGTACCGATGCGCCTCGAGCTTTCGTTCGAGGCGCGGCTAGCTTCCAGCCCATGTGCCGATCCATCAAACGACTGCGCGACGGGGCCGTGCCCGCGCCGAGCGAGGAGATCGAGGAGGCCGCCCTCCAGTACGTGCGCAAGGTGAGCGGGTTCAACCGCCCGGCGGCGCACAACCAGGAGGTGTTCGACCGGGCGGTGGCCGAGATCGCACACGCCACCGCGCACTTGCTCGACGACCTCGAGATACGCGGAGCGGTTGCCTAGGAAGCGCCGATCAGCAGCCCATCCAGCGTCGTTGACAGCAGCTCGGCGGTCACCGGGCCGACGACCCTGCCCACCACGACTCCGTCGCGGTCGATGAAGAAGGTCTCCGGCATGCCGTGGACCCCGTAGGCGAAGGCGGCCCGGGAGCGGTCGTCCACCGCGTACTCGTAGTGCTCGCCCCGGCCGAGCTCGTCGAGGAAGGCGACTGCCGCACCGTGTTCGTCCTGGCTGTTGATCCCGAGAAAGGTGACGCCGGCGTCGGCATAGTCGTCCGACGCACTGAGCAATGCATCGTGCTCGACTCTGCACCCGGTACACCACGACGCCCAGAAGTTGACCACGACGACGTCGCCGGCGAAGTCGGCGGTGGAGACCGACCCGTCGCCATCGAAGCGGGCGAGCTCGATCGCCGGAGCCGGCTCGCCGACGAGGGCGCTGTCCACCACCGTCGGGTCCGAGCCGAGGCTGCCGGCGAGAGCGACCCCGACGATGGTGATCCCGATCCCGGCTGCGACGACGATCCAGACCAGGCGCGAGTTCATGAGCGAACCTCGGCGAGCAGCTGCTCGGCGGCATCGCGGGCATCGGCGGGGAGATCGAAGAGCAGCAGCCGGTCGAGCGCCTCGGCGGCACCCTCGAGGTCCCCCTTGGCCGCCCGGATGTTGGCCAGGAACCACCAC
>CAYQZO010000140.1:0-5628 GCA_964421925.1 uncultured Acidimicrobiaceae bacterium | reverse complement strand
CACCCCGAGGGTCTTGCCCCCGGCCTCGTTGAGGATGGCGAAGCAGGGCACGTCGGAGGGTCCGTCGGCGATGTAGATCATGTGGTGGAGCGGCACCCGGCGCTGGGACTGGGGCATGCGGGCGTTGACGTCGATCTCGGGGTTCTTGTTCACCCCCTTGTTGATCTCGAAGAGGGCCCTGGTCTTCGAGGTGTTGTCGATGGTGTAGCCGAGGTGGCTCACCGGCGCCGAACCCGCCGGCACCGGGAGCTGCTCCAGGTAGCCGGGAGGCGCCGGGGTCTCGATAAGGGTGTTGGCCCAGATGCCGTCGATGTGGTCGGCGATGACGCTTCCCTCGATCATGGGGAGGATCCCGGTGCTCACCACGTAGTGCTCCACCGTGATGCCCTCGGCGCCGAACTCGGGCGTGGCGGCCACCCGCTCCCTGGACTCGGTGAAGAACTCGGGGATGCCGGGCGCCGGCTCGATGTCCTTGCCCAGCCGGTGCAGCTTGTCGTTGGTGAGGTCGGAGAAGATGCCCTCGCGCACATAGGTGAGCAGGTGGCCCAGATAGGCGATGTCGCGCTGGATCTGGATTCCCTGGCGGGCGTAGTAGTCCACGAGGCCGTCGACCTCGGTCCAGAACGCCGCGGGATCCACGTCGTAGGCGGCGAAGATCGGATCTTGCATGTTGGTGGGACTCAGGGTGCGATCGAAGTCCCACACCAGGGCGATCACCGTCTGGGTGTGCAACGGAACCGGCATTTCCGTTGAGGTTAGGGGTCTTCGGGCCCCGCTACGGCTTCTCGAACCCCCCGAAGACGACGCGATCGTCGACCAGCCACCACGGCTGCAGGCGGCACGGCGCTCCCCGCAGCTCGCCGTGGGCCTCCCCGATGTCCTCGAGGGCGATGAGCACGATCGTCCCCCATCCCTTGCCGGCGAGCGTCCACAAGCCGGGCACCACCGCCGCGGTGTCGTAGCCGGCGTCGAGGACGATCTCGACGGTGCGCTCGCTCTCACTGACCACGGCGCGAAGCGACCCGAGGCCGCTCGGGACGTCGAAGAGCTCGGCGAGGGGCATCTCGGCGGCGAGCTCGCGCCGGCGGGTGTACACCTCGAGGACGGCGGCGGTGACCCGGTCGACGTCGGTCGGGGATTCGTGGATGGCAACGGCCATGGGCAGCTCCTGAGCGAGTTACACAAGTGTAATTCATTTGGAGGCTGCCGGCTACCAGCTTCCAGCTGCCGGCTACGCCCGTCTCTCCATGATCCCGCGCACCGTGTCCACGGTGTCGGCGTCGCCGGGGCCCTTGTCCTCGCGGTACCCCTTCACCCGGGCAAAGCGCAGCGCCATCCCTCCCGGGTAGCGGGGTGAGCGCTGCACCCCGTCGAAGGCGATCTCGTAGACGATCTCGGGCTGCAGATACACCACGTGACCCTCCCGATGATCTTCGATGCCCAGGAAGCGCTCGGTCTGCCACTCCAGCATCTCGTCGGTGAGGCCCTTGAAGGTCTTGCCTAGCATCACGAACCCGCCGTCGGGGTCGCGGGCGCCGAGGTGGAGGTTGGACAGCCACCCCTTGCGCCGACCCGATCCCCACTCGGCGGCGAGGATGACCAGGTCGAGGGTGTGGGCCGGCTTCACCTTGAGCCAGGCCCCGCCCCGGCGTCCCGCCTCGTAGGGGGCATCGGCCTGCTTCACGACCACCCCCTCGTGGAAGGCACCGACCGCCTCGTCGTAGAAGGCCGCAGCCTGGTCCGGATCGGCGGTCACGATGGCGGTGATCTGCTGGTCGGGCGGAATCACCTTCTCCAGGGCAGCCCGGCGCTCCAGGGTGGGCCGGTCGATGAGGTCGGTGCCGTCCAGGTGGAGGATGTCGAAGTAGAACGGGGTGAGCACCTGGGCGTCGTCGTCGGAGCCGAAGCGGCTCATCGAGTCCTGGAACGACTCCGGGGTGCCGTCGGCTCCGACCAGCAACGCCTCTCCGTCCAGGATCACCGCGGACACCGGCAGCTCCGCCGCCTTGGCAACGATCTCGGGCACGCGGTCGGTGAGGTCGTTGAGGTTGCGGGTGAAGACCCGGACCTCGTCTCCTGCGCGATGCACCTGGATGCGCAACCCGTCCAGCTTCCACTCCACCGCCGCCTCGCCCACCGCCACGATGGCGGCCTCGGTGCTGTCTGCGGTCTTGGCCAGCATGGGCTGGATGGGGGTGAGCACGGCGAGGGCGTAGCCGTCGAGGGCGGCAGCCCCGTTGACGAGCGCGTCGGTGGCCACGGTGCTCAGGCTGCCCGCCAGCATGGCGGCGCGGCGCACCGCGTCGGGGTCGGCGCCGACGGCCCGGGCCACCGCATCCGCCATCACCCCCTCCAGGGCACCCTGGCGCAGGTTGCGCAGGATCATCCCCCGCAGGAAGTCCTGTTCCTGGTTGGTGGCGGCGGCGAAGAGGTCGCCGAGCATCCCGGCCTTCGCCGCCTTGGAGCCGGCACCGGACGTGTTGGCGATCTTCTCGAGGGTGGCGTCGACCTGCTCGATCCTCAGCGACGGCGCCGTTGCGGGTGCCTCGTCCACGGCGTACACCGCGGCATAGCCGACGCCGAGCCGGTCCTGTTGCGGCTGACCCGACAGGTAGGTCACCGCGATGGCAGCGTCTCCCGGGGTCACCTTGGAGAGCAGGTCGGCGAGCAGGTCGATCTTCTTGGAGCGGGCCCGGGTGGCCCGGACCTGCTCGGAGATGGAGACGATGTCGTGGAGGAGCACCGCGGCGAGGGTACCCAAACCAGAAAGGGGCGATCGACCCTGCACGGGGGTCGAGACCGGCGCCAATGATGACCCGAGGCGCCCCGGGAGGTTTGCCATGGCGACCGTCACCGTCGACCGGTCCATCGACCGGACCGGCAAGACCATCACCACCTTTGTGGTGTTCGACATCCGTGAGGCAATGGAGCCCATGAGCGAGGGCCAGGTGCTGGAGGTCATCACCGACGACCACGAGGCCTTCGAGGCCGACATCTCCGCCTGGTGTGAGGCCACCGGACAGATCCTGCTGTCGATCGAGCGTGACGGGCCGCGCCTCCGGTTCTTCATCGAGAAGCGCACGCCCAAGACCACGGAGTCGAGCCTGGCGATGATCCTCTCCCCCGCCGGACTCGAGGAGCTGCTGTCACCGCTCGGCTTCGCCCTCGCCGCCGCCCTCGAAGGCATCGACGTATCCATCTACGTCCAGGGGCCGGCGGTGCGGGTGCTGACCACGGGATATCAGCCAAAGCTGAAGGGCTGGTCGCGCCCGTTCACCCGCTTCGCCCAGTCCGGGATGACCAAGTCCGGCCACATCCCGGCTCAGGAGAAGTTCCGCCAGCTGCGCAGCCTCGGTGCCACGATCTACATGTGTGCCGGGTCGATGGATCACTTCAAGGTCGCCAAGGAAGACCTCGTCTTCGACGACCTGCCCGTGGTCGAGTACCTCACCTTCATGAAGGTCATGGAGGACGCCGACGTCAGCCTCTACATCTGAGCCGGTGAGCGCGCACACGAGAGCGGCGTTGCTTGCCCTCGGCCTGCTTGCTGCGTCGCTGGTCGCGCTCGTCATCGCCCCGAGCCTCATGCCCGAGTCCTACTCGTGGGTGGAGCAGTCGATCAGCGAGTCGGCCGCCCAGGGCATCGAGGGGGCCTGGCTGGCCAGGCTCGGCTTGCTCCTCTTCGGGTTCGGCGTGCTCGTCCTGGTCGCGATCGCCGGTGAGACGTGGGGCGCCTGGGGGCGATTGGCCCACGGTCTGTTTGCGCTCTCGATCGTGGCTGCGGCGACGTTCGGGCATCGGCCGTGGGAGGACGTGCCCTTCGACGCCTTCGAGGACCTGCTGCACTCGGTGGCGTCGTTCGGCGTCGGCCTCGGCTTTGCCGTCGGCGTGGTTCTCGTGTCGCTGCGCCGCGGCCCCCACGCCGGACCGATGCGGATCCTGGACGTCGTCGCCGTCGCCGCCTCGGTGCTCCTCCCCATGGTGATGTTCAACCTCGCCGACATCGGCGGCATCGTGCAGCGCGCCATGTTCGCCATCGCCTACCTGTGGTACGGGCTGGAGGCGATCCGGTTCGCCTCCACCGTCAGCTCCGAAAGCGGTCGAACGGTTCCAGTGTGATCCCGGCGTCGGCGGCGGCGGCGTCGACGGCGGAGGCGATCGCGGTGAGATCCTGCGGCGTTGCGCCCACCCAGGGGTCGGGGCGCTCGAGCCGATCCCCGATCGAGCGCAGGGTCACCCCGGCAGGGCCGAGGCTCAACTCCTCCCAGGCCAGCGGAGCCGCCACCGGTGCCGGCTCCCTCGGTCGCAGCGAATAGGGCGCCACCGAGGTGGCGTGCGGGGTGTTGCGCAGCCAGTCCACGAAGACCCGCCCGTGGCGGTCCTTCTTCTTGAACGCCGTGGTGAACAGGTCGGGGTGAGCGAGGGCGGCGAGCTCGGCGGTGGAGCGGGCCAGACGATCCACCTGCCCGACGTCGAGGTTGGGCTCGATCGGCACCCGCAGATGGAACCCCTTGGAGCCGGTGCCCATCAGCAGCGTCTCGATGCCGAAGTCGGCGAGGAACGACCGCATCGCCTGCGCCGCCGGGGTGATGATCGCGTCGTCGTAGTCGGGCGGGTCGAGGTCCCAGATCACCCAGTCGGCGTGGCCGGGGTCGGCCACGGTCACGGTGGGCACGTGGTAGGTGATCGCCGACAGGTTGGCGTAGAACAGCAGCCCGTCCCGGTCGTCCACGATCGGGTACACGGTGACCCCGTCCTTCTTGTCCATCTCCACCGCTCCCACGTTGTCCGGGGCGTGGCTGGGCCGGTTCTTCTGCATGAACCCGGTGTGGTCGATGCCCCTGGGGAACCGCTCCACACTGAGGGGCCGGCCGGCGATCCGGGGCAGCAGCCGATCGGCGACGGCGTCGTAGTAGGCGACCAGGTCACCCTTTGTGATGCCCGACTCGGGGAAGAGCACCCGCTCCGGGTGGGCGATGGTCATCCGCCGGCGGTGATTGTGGCTCCGAGTTGGCGCGCCAGGTCGAGCATGTCCGGGCCGCCCCACTGCTCGGCGAACCTGCCGTCCTCGATCCGGATGAAGTCGACCAAGCCGACCTCGACGGTTCTGCCCGTCGGTGCGATGCCGAGGATCTCGCCGCGGTGCGTGCCCCGCATGGTGGAGCGGAAAGCGATGGCGTCGTCGCCGGCGACGACGTCCTCGGCGACGATCGTCACGTCGGGGAAGGCGGCCCGGATCCCCTTGATGCGCTCAACCTGCTGGGCAGGATCGAGCGGGTCGGACCGCGGAGACATGTGGCGCTTGTAGTGGGGGGCGACGTAGCGCTCGATGGCGTCCGGGTCGCCCTCGCTCCACACCTCGCGCAGGTAGCCCTCCAACAGTGCCTCGTTCTCTGCTGCGGACAATGCGACCTCCTCGTCGGCGGCAGCGTTGAACCTACCGCCAACGGGGAGGTGAATGGTCGCTACGCCGAGGCGGCCTCGGGGACGCGGACCCGGCCGATCTTCCCCGTGTACAGCCCGCCGCCGATGACGATGGCAGCGACGAGGAAGGGATACAGCATCCACCAGGCGATGCACGGGAGCAGGCACCCGACCACGATCAACGCCGTGGCCAGACCCGGCTTC
>CAYQZO010000139.1:0-5645 GCA_964421925.1 uncultured Acidimicrobiaceae bacterium | reverse complement strand
GCCCCCCGACCTATTCGGGTCGGTCTAGTCACCGCCGATGTACTCAGAGCAGTTGCCAAGTACTGACAGGAGCCTGCTGTGAAACGCCTCATCGCCGGAGCCGCCATCGCCGGAGTGGCCATCTGGGGTGCCACCGGCGCATTCGACGACAACACCACCCGCGACGCCACCGGTGCCATCACCGAAGGGGGCGGGCTGGGCGCCATGGTCATCCGCGAGGGAGACTGCTTCAACCTCCCCAGCGACTACCTGGTGGTGTCCGTCGAGGCCATCCCGTGTACGAGCGCCCACGACGCCGAGGTCTACGCCAACTTCGACATCCCGCCGGCGACCGGCGCCTTCCCCGGCGAAGCCAAGGTGTCTGAGCTCGCCGACAACGGGTGCATCCAGCGCTTCCCTGCATTCGTGGGCAAGTCGTACCTCGACTCGGAGCTCTTCTTCACCTGGCTCGCTCCCACCGCGGAGACCTGGGCGGAGGGCGACCGGGTCGTCACCTGTGCCGTGATGACCGGTGATGGGAGCAAGCTGACCGGGACGATGTACGGATCGGGCCGGTAGCCCCCGGACTCAGTCGTCCCAGTACCGCTGCTCCCGGAACGGGTCCCCGTGGATGTGGTACCCGTTGCGCTCCCAGTAGCCGGGTGCGTCCGCGGCGAGGACGGTGAACCCTGCTACCCACTTCACCGACTTCCAGAAGTAGAGGTGGGGCACCATCAGCCGCATGGGCCCGCCGTGTTCGGCGGGTAGCGGAGCGCCGTCGTAGGTGTGGGCGAACAGGTTCTCTGCTCTCAAGAAGTCGTCGATGGGCAGGTTGGCGGTGTAGCCGCCAACATCGCGCACCATCACCGCCCCGGGCTCTTCGACGACGCTGATCGCATCCCACACCGCGGTCACCGGCACCCCTTCCCAGCGGGTGTCGAGCTTGGTCCACTTGGTGACACAGTGGATGTCGGCGGTCACCGACCCCGAGCCGAGAGCGATGAAGGAGTCCCAATCCCACATCGCCGGCTCCTCCACGAGCCCGTCGACGGTGAAGGTCCAGGTCCCGGTGTCGAGGTCGGGAACGGCGCCTTCGTGCAGGATGGGCCAGCGCTCGGTCACGTACTGCCCGGGAGGGATCCGCTCGGAGGCTACCCCGGCGGCGACGTATTTGGCCCGGTTGCGAGCGAAGAACGACACCGCGGGATTGTATGTCGGGCGGAATATCCAGGGCCCGTCGGTATCTTGAAACGGCCGATGGCCTTCCGCACATCCCTGCTCGTTTCGATCGCCGCCCTTGCCGTCATCGTTACCGCGTGCGGCGACGGCACCGGCGACACCTTGCCTTCCCTCGGCAACGTTCCCGGCATCGCCGCTCTTGGCGAGCCGGCTCCCGACTTCACGGTCGACACCTGGGACGGCGAGACCTGGCACGGGCCCACCTTCACCCTGTCCGAGCACCTCGCCGGGGACGGCCGGCCGGTATTCCTCAACCTGTGGGCGTCGTGGTGCGGCCCATGCCGGGCCGAGATGCCCGCCATCGATGAAGCGGCCGCGCGACATCCCGAGGTGCTCTTCCTCGGTGTCGCCGCCAAGGACGACCGCGGACACGCTCGCGAGTTCGCCAAAGAGATCGGGGTCGACTACCTGCTCGCCTTCGACGAGCTCACCCAGGTCGACTCGGAGTATCAACCGATCGGGCTGCCCGTCAGCTACATCATCTCTTCCGACGGGATCATCCTCGAAGAGGAGTTCGGGGCGTTGACCGTCGAGGAGATCGACGAGAAGTTGGCGGCGCATTTCGGCTGAGTCCTGCGCGCACCGCGGTCGCTACCGTTGAATCGTGCTCTGGATGCTGCTGGTGGTCGCCATCGCCGTCGTCATCGGCTGGACGCGCGGGGGAAGGCTGGCCAACCTCTCCGAGATCCGGGTGCGGATCTGGTGGCTGCTCGTCCTGGGCTTCGGCCTACAGGCTGTGGCGCTGTTCCTGCCGTCCGACCGACAGAACCTCGCCGTCGGGCTCATCCTGGTCTCCTACGTCCCGCTGCTCCTGTTCGTGTGGCTGAACCGTGACCTGGCGGGGATGTGGATCGCCGCCATCGGGATCGCGATGAACTTCGCCGTCATCGCCCTCAACGGGGGCATGCCGGTCATGCTGGAGGCCATCCGCGTCGCCGGGGGCGAAGGGATCCCGGACCTCGGTGCCCGCCACGTGCTCATGGACGAGAGCACGCGGCTCGCCTTCCTCGGTGACGTCATCCCCCTCCCCCGCAGCGTCATATCGATCGGTGACGTCTTCCTGGCCATCGGCCTCGGAGTGTTCGTCGAGGATCGGATGCGCCGGCCCATCCCGCTGTTCGCCCGTGGCGCCCAGGGCACACCCGGATCGGCGGCACAGCGGTGAGCGAAGACCGGCTCGCTACCGGTTCGCTCCCGCCCGACTCGGCAGTGGTGGTGAGTCCGCACCGGCTGGCGTCGCAGGCGGGGATCGACGCCATCGCCTCCGGGGGAAACGCGGTGGACGCGGCCATCGCCGCCAACGCGGTCCTCGGGGTGGTCCTCCCCGACACCTGCGGTCCGGGCGGCGATCTGTTCGCCATCATCCATCGACCCGGAGACGAGGCGCCCGTCGTGCTCAACGCCTCCGGTCGTTGCGGCTCGGGAGCCTCTGCCCAAGCGCTGCGCGACCAGGGCCACCGCGACATCCCCGTGCGCAGCATCCACTCCATCACCGTTCCCGGGTGCGTCGACGGCTGGGAGGCGCTCACCGGGCACGCAGCGGCGAGGACGCTCGCCGACAACCTGGCGCCCGCCATCGGACTGGCGACCGAGGGGTTCCCCGTATCCAAGGAACTGTCGGCATCGCTGGCGTTCCTGCAGCCGATGCTCGGCGGTCAACCCTCGGCCGCACCGCTCTACCCAGAGGGCGCTGTGCCCGAGCCCGGCCAGATCGTCACCCGGCCCCTCATCGCCGAGACGCTGGGCGCGGTTGCCGCCGATGGCCGATCCGCCTTCTACCAGGGGGCGGTGGGCGACGCCATCATCGAGGTGACCGGCGGGATCATCACCCCCGCGGACCTGGAGCGAGTCCAGGTGGAGTGGGTCGACCCGCTCGGCGCCGACGTGATGGGGCTGCGGGCGTGGACGGTGCCTCCCAACAGCCAGGGATGGCTCACCCTGGCCACGCTGCGGATCTTCGAGATGGCCAACCCACCCCGGGATCCCCTCGACGCCGAATACCACCACACCCTCATCGAGGCCTACCGCTCCGTGGTCTGGGAGCGGCCGACCCTGACCTGCGACCCGGATACGGCCCCGCTCCACCCGACGGCGCTGCTCGACGAAGACCGGCTGGCGGAGCGGGCGGCGCGGATCGATCGAGCCGGAACCAGGCCCTGGCCGGCCACGGCCGTCGCCCCCGGGGGGACCGCCTACCTGTGCACACGCGACCACACCGGCATGGTGGTCTCGTTGATCCAGTCCAACTTCCGCGGCATCGGAACCGGGCTCTCCGCAGGGTCAACCGGGGTGTGGTTGCACGACCGGGGCGAGGGCTTCGATCTCGTGCCGGGTTCCCCCAACGAGCTGTGGCCCGGGCGGAGACCGATGCACACGCTCTCGCCAACCCTGTGGACCAATGGCAGCGCCGGTGCGCTCGTCCTGGGTACGCGGGGCGGCGATCAGCAGCCCCAGCTGCTGGCCCAGGTGGCCGCCCATCACCGCTGGGCGGGCATGTGCGTCGAGGACGCCCAGGTCCAGCCGCGGTGGGTGATCGGCGACCTGTCCGATCCGGCGCCAACGGTGCGCGTCGAGTCGCGATTCGCCTCCGGCACCGTCGACGGCCTGGCGGCCCGCGGGCACTCCCTCGAGGAGGTCGACGCGTGGCAGGTCGGGTGGGGACCGGTGTCGGCAATCAGCGAGGACGGTGAGGTGCGGGGTGCCGCCGACCCGCGTGTGTCAACGGCTGCCGCGGTCTTTGTCTCCCCCGCGTAGCGGGGGAGACCATTCCAAGCTTGCTCTAAACAGGTGCCCTCGATAGCCTCCGCGCAGGTGCGAGACCGCATACCCTTCCTGTTCGCCGCATTGCTCGTGGCTGCGCTGGTCGCGCTCGTCGGCGTCGCCGCATTCTCCATCACGGGGTCTGATAAGGCGCCCGAGGCGGCTGCCCCCGACCCGACCATCTCGGCGCGGGTCGGTTCGGCGATCCTTGCCGTCTCCGTGTCGGCGACGAGCCCCGAGGGCGCCCTGGTGGAAGCACTGACGGCCTCGCCTGAGACCTCGGATACGTCGAGCACCACCACGGCGGCGCCGTCAACCACCGCGGCGCCGTCGACCACGGCCGCCGACACGACGCCCCCACCGCTGGTCATCACCTCCCCCGCCGACGGGGCGACGGTGAGCGACAACGTCGTCACCTTCGCGGGCACCAGCGAGCCGGGAGCCGTCGTCAGCTCGGGTCCCTTCTCGGCGACGATGTCGCAAGACGGCGGTTGGTCCGTGAAGCTGGTCGTCTTCAACGGCTACAACAGCACCGTGTTCACCGCCCGCGACACCGCGGGCAACGAGACTTCAGAGCGCATCGTCGTGTACTACTACCCGCCCACCACCACCACCACGACCAAGCCCCCGACCACGACCACGACCAAGCCGCCCAACACCACCACGACCACCAAGCCAACATCGGGTTGCATCATCTCCGGTTCGTGCTCGCCGCAGTGGCCACCCGACCCGTGGGGTCATCCGGGACGCGAGTACTGGAGGAGCGCGGTCGAAGAGTTCTGGGCGGCCGAGCGCGTGGAGTGCGTCCTCGACTTGATCATGGCGGAGTCGTCGAGCAACCCCCAGGCCAACAACAGCGGCAAGTATCTCGGCCTGCTCCAGCACTCCCGGAACTTCTGGAACAGCAGAGCCGCCGGAGCCGGGTTCCGCGACAGCAACGGACTCACCGCCCACCCCTACAACGGACGGGCCAACATCGCCGCCGGGGCCTACCTCGCCGCACTCGAAGGCGACGACTGGTGGAAGCACTGGCCGCCGACCAAGAACATCGCCAGCTGCAAGGCGATTGGTGCATGGCAGTAACCTCTACCCCATGAAAGAACCATTGAAGACGCTGCTTCGCATCGCGGGTGTGGTGGTCGGCCTGGGTGCAGCCGCCTGGGCGCTGCGCGACCGGCTGCTTCCGCCACCCGTTGCACCGGAAGGCCCGGCACCCGCGTTCCGCACGCCACCCACGCCCGACGACCTCACCAAGGTGAAGGGGATCGGACCGGTGTATGCGGAACGGCTCGCCGCCGCCGGCATGAGCACGTTCAAGTCGATGATCGCCGCCGGAGCCGAGGCGGTGGGCGACGCCGCCGGGGTCTCGAAGCAGACCGCGGACAAGTGGGTGACGAGCGCCAAGACCCTTGGGTAAGGCGCCCGGTCTGAGCAGAACCGTGCCTTCCTAGCCTGGGGCTGTGGAGTACGCCGGGTACAGCAGGTTCACCGATCCGGGCGAGCTCCTTTCTCTGCTCGACGCCCTTCCCGGCACGGTCGACGGCCTGTGCGCGATCGCAGAACAGCAGACGATCCACCACAACCTGCTCGGCTACTACGGCATATCCCCGGAGACCGCGGCACAAATGCCCAAGGTGTGGCCCCCGCGGATCAATGACGTGCTCACC
>CAYQZO010000138.1:0-5676 GCA_964421925.1 uncultured Acidimicrobiaceae bacterium | reverse complement strand
TGTTGATGAAGATCATGCGGGGCACGCCGAGCTTCTCGGCGATCTCCCAGGCGTACTCGGTTTGTACCTCGACGCCCTCGGCGGCGTCGACGACGAACACGGCGAGGTCGGCGACGCGCAGGGCGGCGTGCACGTCACCCACGAAGTCGGCGTAGCCAGGGGTATCGACGAGGTTGATCTTGTGGTCGCGCCATTCGAAGGGCGCCATCGCCAGCGCGAGGGACATGCCGCGGGCGTGTTCCTCGGGATCGAAGTCGGTGACGGTGGTTCCCTCTTCGACGGTGCCGAGGCGGCCGACGCTGCCGGCCCGAAAGAGGAGGGCTTCAGCGAGGGTGGTCTTGCCGGCGCCGGAATGCCCCACGAGGGCGACATTGCGGATCTTCTCGGGGGGAAACACTTTCAAGGGTGGCCTCCAGTCGTCGGGGAATCAAGGTTACCGATGAGCCATGAGCTGTGAGCGAGCGAGAGTCTCGTACCCATCCGAGGGTGCCCGGGGAGGGACTCGAACCCCCACGCCCCGAAGGGCAGCGGTGTTTAAGACCGCAGCGTCTACCGATTTCGCCACCCGGGCAGGTTGCTCGATCGTACTGGCTCGAGGCTCAGGGCTGCGATGCGCTATGCCCCAGTCCAAACAGCTCCCGCTTGGCGGCGCCGAACTGTTCGTCGCTGAGCACTCCGGCCTCGTGATCGGCGATCAGTCGTTCGATCCGCTGCACCACGTCGGCTTTTTGCGAGTCTCTCGCCGCCCTACCGCTCGCCGGTGGCGGCGGTCGCAGCAATGCATACGCCAGGATCCCGATGAACGGGACGAGGACGATCACTACCGCCCACCCGAACCGTGACCCTGCCGTCGTCTCGGGATGCCGCCAGATCAGGTCGTAGAGGCCGAGCCCGACGAGGGCGACGAGCGGGACACCAACGACGATGACCCAGAGGACCGGCTCCGTCATCTAGGCCTCGGTCGCCGCCACTCCGAGCAGCTTGTCCTTCTCCCGCTGGAACTCGTCTTGGGTGAGCACCTTCTGGTCGCGCAGCTCGGCGAGCTTGGTCAGCTGGTCGGTGACGTCGGCCGGCGGAGCCGATGCGTCGGACTCATAGGCGACGATGAAGTAGGCGATCATGCCGATGAAGGGCAGGAGCACGATGGCGATTGCCCACAGCGCCTTTGCCAGGCCCGAGATCTCCTGGTTCTTGAACAGGTCGACGAGCGTGAACACCCACAGCATGATGAGCGGGATGAAGATCGCCAGCGTCCAGAACGTCTCCCAGAACGAGTCCATGTCGGCTCCAATCCTCGGTTTGGGGGTAGGGCCAAGGATAGGCTGGGGCCCGCTTAGCGACTCGAGGCGGCCTGCGGGATCCGCCGCTGTCGCCTCAATCCTGGCGGTATCGTGCCGATAGGACTATTACCACGCCGAGGAACCGATGGCTGACGACGCTGCACACAGACAATCCACGGCGCCGTCCGACGTGCCCGAGCGCCCGGCCGGCCGCTACGTGCTTGCCCTCGCCCTCATCGGCGTGTTTGCCATCCTCTCCACGCTGATCACCTCGAACGCCCTGGACCGGCAGAAGGACACTGCCGTCGTCATCAGGCAGAACAACCTGCAGAACGTGCGCACCGAGAACGTCGTGACGCTGACCCAGCAGGCCGGCGAGGGCGCGGAAGTCTCCGCCTCCTCGATCACCGGTGCGATGGAAGAGATCGTCCTGGTACACACCGCTTTCAACGCCGGTTCCGATGAGCTCGGGCTCCCCGCCCTGCGCGACGCCGACGGCATGCAGTCCGAGATGCCCGCCGCCAACACCGCCCTCAGCGAGTTCGTCTCAGCAACCCAGGCGGTCACGGCCACGATCGAAGCCGGCGCTACGCCGGGCGAGGCCCAGGTCGACGCCGTCGCCGCAGCCGCCGAGCGGTATCAGTCGGCGATGAACAGCGTGGTGACCACCCACGGTGAGCTGGCGAGCACGCGGGTCACCGACCTGCAGAAGACCGAGTACTTCCTGCTCGCCGCCACCATCATCCTGCTGATCCTGGAGGCCATCTTCCTGTTCCGCCCCGCCTCTCGATCGATCCAGTCCCGGTTCGAGGAACAGTCCGAGGGCCACGCCCTCGAGCGTGAGCTCGATCAGCAGCGGCTCAACTTCCTGGCCCGCTACGACCCGCTGACCGGCTTGATCAACCGAACCATGTTCGCCGACCGGCTGGAGAATGCCGTGGCCGGGGCCCGACGCGACGGCAGCGTCGTTGCCCTCATGTTCCTCGACATCGACGGCTTCAAGGAGGTCAACGACCGCCACGGCCACCAGGTCGGCGACGCCTTGCTCCGCCAGGTGGCCGAGCGCCTCATCGGTACGGTCCGCGAGTCGGACACCGTCGCCCGCCTCGGCGGTGACGAGTTCACGGTGATCCTGGAGGGCGGGAGCCGGGTGGAGGACGCCGGCCAGGTCGCCACCAACGTGCTCAAGGCCCTCGCCGAGCCCTACCGGGTCGGCCGGGAGGACATCACCATCTCGTCCTCGATCGGCATCGCCGCCTTCCCCCTCGACGGCGAGACCGCCACCGAGCTGCTCAAGGGAGCCGACATCGCCATGTACTCGGCGAAGGCGGACGAGCGGGGCACCTATCAGTTCTACACCACCGAGCTCAAGGATCGGACCGAGAAGCGGCTCAAGCTGCTCGAGGGCCTGCGCAAGGCCATCAACACCGAGGGAGAGCTCTCCCTGGTGTACCAGCCGAAGGTGGACGTCGCCCGGCAGGAGGTCATCGGCCTGGAGGCGCTGTTGCGCTGGACCCATCCCGAGTTCGGACCGGTGCCCACGGGTGAGTTCATCGCCCTCGCCGAAGAGACCGACCTCGTGGTCCCGCTCGGCCAGTGGGTCATCGACAAGGCCTGTGTGCAGATGCGGCAGTGGATCGACCAGGGCCTCACCGGAGTGCGCATGTCGGTCAACGTCTCCGCCCGCCAGTTCCGGGCCGGGAACCTGGTGGAGACCGTGATCGCCGCCCTCGCCGCAGCCCGTCTCGGACCCGACTCGCTCGACGTGGAGCTCACCGAGCAGACCCTGGTCTCGGACCTCGCCGAGACACGGGGGGCGCTGGAGCGGCTCCAGGAGATGGGGGTCACCATCAGCCTCGACGACTTCGGCACCGGGTACTCCTCGCTCGGCTACCTGACCAGCCTCCCCATCGACACCCTCAAGATCGACCGCTCCTTCGTGGTGGACGGCCTCGCCGACAGCGACGGGATCGCGGTGTCCTCGGCGATCATCGGGTTGGCCAAGACCCTGGGCATGGATGTGCTCGCCGAGGGAGTCGATTCCGAGAAGCAGCTCGCCGACCTGCGGGCGCTCGGGTGCGACCACATTCAGGGCTATCTGATCTCCAAGCCGATCCCCGCCGACGATGTGATGGCCTTCGTCGACGAGTACCACGTCTACGGGCACCATGGGGCGCCGACGGCGCAGGCCGCAGGCTGAGCCTGCGGCAGTACTGAGTACTGACACTCTCCATACTCTGCACTCACTACTCAGTACTGATCTCTTAGCCTCCTTCGTATGTTGCTCGCTCGCGATCTCGCTGTTGACGCCGGTGCTCGCCGGTTGCTCTCCGGGGTGACCCTGTCCATCCAGGACGGGGACAAGATCGGCCTGGTCGGCGCCAACGGAGCGGGCAAGACGACGCTGCTGCGCACCCTCGCCGGGCTCCGCCCTGTCGTCGAGGGCCACGTCGCCAGCAGCGGGATCATTGGCTATCTGTCCCAGGAAGCGGCGCTCGATGAGCTGGACGATGCGAATCAGACCGCGCTGGAGCGGATCCTGCAGGCCCGCGACATCGGCACCCTGGAGCGGCGCATGGAGGCGGTGCGTTTGGAGATGGATGCGGCCTCGGCGGCCGAGCGGGACCGGTTGATCCGCCGCTTCTCCAGGCTCGAGGACGAGTTCAACGCTCGTGGCGGCTATGTGGCCAAGGCCGAGGCCAAGCAGTTCGCCCACGCCGTGGGCATCGGTGCCGACGAGCTCGGGCAACCTGTGGCCACCATGTCGGGCGGGCAGCGGCGCCGGGTCGAGCTCGCCAGGATCCTGTTCGCCGAGACCACCACGCTCCTCCTGGACGAGCCGACCAACCACCTGGACCTGGACGCCAAGGCGTGGCTGATGAGCCACCTGGCCGCCTACCCCGGCGGCCTCCTCCTCGTCTCCCACGACCTGGTGTTACTCGATGCGTCCATCACCTCGGTTCTCGCCGTCGAAGCCGGCCGCATCGAGCTGTTCCGGGGCAACTACTCCTACTACCTGGGCGAGCGGGAGCGTCGCCGCCAGCAGCGGCTGAAGGAGCGCAAGCACCAGGACGAGAAGATCGCACGCCTCGAGCAAGGCATCCGCCGGTTCAAGGGGAGCACGGAGAAGATGGCGAAACGCGCCCGGTCCTGGGAGACCCGGGTGGCCAAGCTGCAGGATCAGCTGGTCGAGATCGAGCGCAAGCAGAAGGCCGTCAACGTGCGCTTTCCCCAGCCGGAGCCGTCGGGGCGCACCCCACTCGCCGCAAGTGGTCTGGCCAAGGCCTTCGGCGACAACGTGGTGTTCGTGGATGTCGACGTCGACATCGATCGCGGGGAGCGGATGATCATCATGGGCCTCAACGGGGCGGGCAAGACCACGCTGCTTCGCCTCCTGGCCGGAGTCGACCACCCGGACCTGGGGACGGTGCAGCCCGGGCACAACGTGTCCATCGGGTATTACGCCCAGGAGCACGAGGACATCACCCTGGGCGCCACCGTGCTCGGCCTGATCCGCCAGGTCTCGGATCTCCCCGACCAAGATCTGCGCACCATCCTCGGGCACTTCCTGCTCGCCGACAAGATCGACCAGGATGCCGGCACCCTCTCCGGCGGCGAGAAGACCAAGCTTGCCCTCGCCAGGCTCGTGGTGGGCCGGCACAACGTGTTGCTCCTCGACGAGCCCACCAACAACCTGGACCCCCAGGCCAAGGACGCGCTACTCCAGGCGCTCGCCCAGTACCAGGGGACGCTGATCCTGGTGAGCCACGACACCGAGTTCGTTGGCGCTCTGGAGCCCGACCGGGTGATCCTGATGCCGGAGGGCGAGCATGCCTATTTCGATGAATCGATGTTGGACCTCGTCGCTCTGGCCTAGCGGCCACAGCAGTACTCACTGCCTATGAACTCATCCGCTCAGCGGATGAGTTCCTCTGCAGTGGTCACAATGAGCTCTCCGTCGTCGCGTCGCTTGATGGTGATCACCGAGCGGTGGTGGGCGCTGGTGAAGGTGACGGTGAGCTGGTCATCGGCGGTGAAGTTGATCCCGGTCGCGTAGGTAGGCCGGGGGGTGGCGAACAGCAGCCGGAGCTTGTCGCCCTCCGCCGAGACGCTTGCGGTGCCGCCGCTCACGGAGGCGACGGCAGGCGGAAAGCGGACGATGTCGATCTGCGGGTCGGATCGACCTGCGGTGACCCCTCCTGGTCCGGCCGGGAGTTCAGACCCGTTCGCGCCGGCGGTGTCGCTGCCACTCCCTTCGGCGGTGTCCCCCGATCTGGCCTGCGAGCCGCCGGAGGCAAGGCGTACGCTCGACCCAAGGGTCGCCACCGATTCGTCGACAGGGAGGGCCGCAACCTCAGCTGCGTTGAGCGGGCTGAGAGGTCGGTCGCAGACCTGT
>CAYQZO010000137.1:0-5745 GCA_964421925.1 uncultured Acidimicrobiaceae bacterium | reverse complement strand
AACCTCCTCGCCACCCGCGCCACCGGCGACCTGGAAGGCACCGGCGAATGGCGTCTGTCTGCGGACAACGGGTACACCCGGATGCGCTATGTGTGGCAGGTGGCCACCACCAGGCCCTGGATGAACGCCGTCGCCCCGGTCGCCAAGCCCGCGTTCCGCTGGGCCCACGATCGGGTCATGGAGGGTGGTGCCCGCGGGCTGGCCGCGCTTCTCGACGCCCGCCTCGTCGCGGCCCGGTGATTTCGACCTATTTGCGATATATCGTGATAGGATGCAGACGTCCGAAAGGAGTCTGCGATGGAGTACACCTGCGTTCCCCCCTGGGGCATGCGAATCATGGCCATGAGCGGGGGCAGGCGCGGTCGCCGCGGCGCCTCCTGGGGTGCTTCCTGGGGGCCACCCGGCTGGTACGGAGGGTACGGCGGCGGCAAGGGCCCGTTCTGGGGCGGCCCCAGGGTCCGGCGGGGATCGATCCGCACCGCCATCCTGTTCCTGCTCGCCGAAGAGCCGATGCACGGCTACCAGATCATGCAGGAGCTCTCCGAGCGCACCGACGGCATGTGGCGGCCGAGCCCGGGCTCGATCTACCCGACGCTCCAGCAGCTTGCCGACCAGGACCTGATCCGCGGTGAAGACGAGGGCGGCAAGATCGTCTACCACCTCACCGACACCGGCAGAGCCAAGGTCGAGACCAGCGAGGCCACACCCCCGTGGCAGCGATTCGATGATGCAGCCGACACCGGTCTCGGCGGGCTCAAGGAGCTCGGCTTCCAGGTGGCGGCCGCCGTCATGCAGGTCGCTCATGCCGGCAACGAGGAGCAGGTGAGCACCGCCAAGGAGATCCTCGCCGAGACCCGGAGCCGGTTGTACCGGCTGCTCGCCGACGAAGACGGGTAACGAGAGCGGCATCGCTGGTAGCTTCGAGGGGTGCTGAGCTCCAAGGAACTGGCCGCGTTCGGTGCCGTCGTCGACACCCTGCTGCCCTCCGTCGACGGTGACGGGCCGGCCTGGACCTCCCCCGGATCCGATCTGGGCATCGTGGAGCGGCTGCCCGACCTGTACGCCAGGCTCCCCCACGACCAGCACCGCAAGGACCTGAAGCGGTTCCTCGGATTGCTCGACTCGAGAGTCGGCGGACTCCTGCTGTTTGGCAGGGCTGCTGCCTTCTCCCGGCTGGCGGCGCACCAGCGGGCGGATGCGTTCCGCGCCATGGAGAGCCATCGCCTCAGCCTGATCCGCGGCGGCGCCAGAGCGCTGAAGACGCTCGTCGGGGCCTTGTGGGTGACGACCGACGACCCCGCCCGGCGGCCGGCGGCCTGGGACGCGATGGGGTACCCGGGACCGGACGGGCCACCGCCCACCGTGCCCAAACCCATCGCCGTCACCGAGATTCGCGATGACACCACCTTGTCGTGTGACGTCGTGGTGGTGGGGAGCGGCGCCGGCGGGGGCACCGCTGCCGGAGTGCTGGCAGGGGCCGGCCTCGACGTGATCGTGCTCGAAGCCGGCCACTACCGCAACGAGTCGGATTTCACCCATCTGGAGGAGGACGCCCTGCGCGACCTGTACCTCGACGGCGGGCTCAACACCACCGCCGACGGCGGGATCCTGATGCTGGCCGGAGCGACCCTCGGTGGGGGTACCGTGATCAACTACACCACCTCGTTCGAGACCCCGCCGCAGGTTCGCCAGGAGTGGGATCGTGTCGCCGGGTTCTCCGGCGTGTTCACCGGCCCGACCTACGAGGAGAGCTCGACCGCGGTCAAGGGGCGCCTCAACGTGTGCTGGGATTTCAACACCCCGTCGAGCAGAGCCCAAGTCCTGGAGAAGGGGCTGCGCGACCTCGGGTGGCACGTGGAGGAGCAACCGCGCAACGTGCGCGATTGCACCGAGGCAAGCTGCGGATATTGCACGATGGGGTGCCGGGTGAGCGCCAAGCAGTCGATGATGATCACCTACCTGCAGGATGCCTCGGATGCGGGCGCCCGGATCGTGACCGGCGCCTCGGTGGATCGGGTCACCACCTCCAACGGCCACGCGACCGGGGTCACCGCACGGGTCGGGCCCGCAATCCTCGCCGTGAAGGCACGGGCGGTGGTCCTCGCCGCCGGAGCACTCCACACGCCGGCCATCCTGATGCGCAGCGGCCTGGGTGGTACGGCCACCGGGAAGTACCTGCGGCTGCACCCGGTCACCGCGGTGTGGCCCCGCTTCGCCGAGCGCATCGACCCATGGACCGGGCTCCTCCAGACCCGCTACAGCGACCAGTTCGCCGACCTCGACGGCAGCGGCTACGGGTTCAAGTTCGAGACCGCCCCCGTCCACCCCGTGTTCCCCGCTGCCTTCATCGGATGGGAGGACGGAGCGTCCTTCAAGCGGGACGTGCTCGGCCTCGGGCACCTGGCGGTGGGTGGGATCCTGCTGCGCGACCGTGACCACGGAACGGTCAAGCTGCGCAAGGACGGCACGCCGGTGTGGAAGTACGCCATCTCCAAGTACGACCAGGCCCACATCCGCGAAGGAGTGCGTCGGGCCGCCGAAGTGTTCGCTGCTGCCGGCGCAGAAGAGATCGTGGCCTCGACGGTGCGTCCGGTGCGCTGGCGGCCGGGCACCGAGCCGATCGACGCGTTCATGGGCGGAGTGGATGCAGTCGGCTACGGCTCGAACCAGACCGGATACTTCACGTTCCACCAGATGGGCAGCGCCCGCATGGGGACGGACCCGGATGCCTCGGTGGTGGGCGCCGACAACCAGGCCCACGACACGGCCGGCCTCTACGTGATGGACGGATCGTGCTTTCCCACCGCCTCGGGGGTGAACCCGATGCTGTCCATCGCCGCCATCGCCCACCGGGGGGCAAGCCTCCTTGCCGACGGTCTCGCCTAGTTGAAGATGACCCCGATGACCAAGCCGGGGATGACGAGCCAGATGAGGATGAGCACGGCAACCGCCCCCAGGGCGAACGCCCATGCGTTGTCCCGGGGCGGGATGCCGGCGGCCCCAACCACGTCGTAGAGGGTTTCCAGGGGCCGCTGCGTGGTCATGGCGATGCGCCGCTTGGCGATACCGGCGGAGAGCACGATGCCGGATCCGACGGCGAGAATGAGCGCCACCATCGCAAGCGAGAACAGGATGAGCAGCAGGTCGCGGGTGACCACGGCGGTGAACACCTCACCGAAACCGGTGGCGACCGCGGCGAAGACGGTGCCGCCGAACAGCAAGAAGCCGACCGACCGATCGCCGCGAAACCGGTGATCCACCTTGTCCAGGTTCCACCTGGCGTAGTAGAGCATGTGCCATGTCTCGCTCCCCCGTGCCGCCTGGTTCTCCCGTGACGTATACAGCTCCAGGATGTTCTGGAGCAGGGTGTTGACGTAGCTGCGGGTGATGTAGGAGGTGATGTAGATCTGGACGAGCTGCACCACCGGGCGAAGCGGCCCCCACCCGTTGATGGGCGCGCCCCGGCGCCCGTTGCGATACAGCACCTCGATGCCCTTGACCATGCGCCGGTTGGCCTCGACGAACATCTCGGGTCGCGCCAGCACCCGCGAGTCGGCCATCTGCTGGACGATGGCTTCCTCGGCCTCGGCGAACGAGCCACCCAGCGAGGCGAGGTAGGCGTCGGCGGCCTCGGGATCGCTGGTACGCAGTACGTGGAAGGCTTCGAGCTTCTCGGTGAAGTCGTCGAGGAAGCCTCCGCCCTCGTCCTTGTCCCCGGGAGCTGGCGATGCCTCCTCCGGCACCTCCTCGTCGCTCCTGCCCGCGCCCGTTCGTAGGCGGCGAGGTAGTCATCGATCGCGCTGGAGGCAATCGACTCGCCGACGACGTCGCTGGCGACCTCATCGATCGAGTGGTACCGCAGGCACGACTTGCCCATGTCGAGCTTCTTTCCCGCCTGTGCATATCGCTCGCGAAATGCCTTCTCGCCCCCCGAATAGGCGACGCTGGTGAGGTACAGAGCGTTGTGGTTCTTCTGTGCAGCGAGGGAGGCGAGCGGGAGCGGCTGGCCGTTGTAGGTGTCGGGGTAGCGCTCCAGCGGGATCTCGTAGGTGATCATGCCCCACCGCATCACCTCGTCGTAGCCTTCGGGAAGGTTGGCCAGGATGACCTCCCGCATCGCTGCGATGTCGGGGCGCCGATCATCGGGCAGCTCGGCCAGATACTCCTCAACAGTGTCCGCGTCGCTGCGCACCATGACGGGCAGACTAGAGGCTCAGGACACCTCGAAGAGAGCGGCGGCGCCCATGCCCCCGCCGACGCACATGGTGACGATCCCGTACCGCCCACCCGTTCGCTTCAGGTGCCTGAGGAGCTGGCCCACCATCCGTGACCCGGTCATCCCGTAGGGATGGCCGATCGAGATCGAACCGCCCATGGGGTTGAGCTTCTCGTCGGGGATGTCGAGGGCTCGCTGGCAGTAGAGCACCTGAGAGGCGAAGGCCTCGTTGAGCTCGACGATGTCGATGTCATCGAGCGTCATGCCCACGTGGTCGAGCAGCTTGGGGACGGCAAGGGCGGGCCCGATCCCCATCTCGTCGGGATCGACACCGGCGAACTGGATGCCGCGGAACCACCCCATCGGATCCAGGCCATGGGCCGCGGCGTAATCGGCCGAGGTGACCACGCTGGCCGAAGCCCCGTCGGCGAACTGAGACGAGTTCCCCGCAGTGACGCTCCCGCCATCGGGATCGAAGACCGGAGGCAGCTTGGCCAGGCCATCAATGGTGGTGTCGGGCCGGTTGGCTTCGTCGCTCTCGAACAGGAACCCCTCCTCGACCGCCATCGAACCGTCCTCTTGCTTCACGGAGCGGTCGACCTTGATCGGAACGATGTCGTCCTCGTACCAGCCGGCCTCCTGAGCGGCCGCGGTCCGTTGCTGGGACATCACCGAGTAGGCGTCCTGATCCTCCCGGCTGATGCCGTAGCGCTTGGCCACGACCTCGGCGGTCTCACCCATCGACAGGTAGATGCCGGGCCACTGTTCCTGGAGGGCGGTGTTGTGCAGGTCGACGGAGCGGAAGTTCTCGTTCTGCACCAGCGAGATCGACTCCACTCCCCCACCGATGAAGACGTCGCCTTCCCCGGCTTGGATGCGCTGTGCACCGAGGGCGATGGTGTTCAGCCCGGAGGAACAGAAGCGGTTGATGGTGGCGCCGGGAACCGCTGCGGGCAGACCGGCGCGGAGCAGGGCGATGCGGGCCACGTTGTGCCCGGAGGGCCCCTCCGGGAGGCCACATCCCATCAGCACGTCGGAAACGTGATCGTCGTCGATGGCGGGCACGGCGTCGAGCGCGGCACGGATGGCGTGGGCGGCGAGGTCGTCGGGCCGGGTGAGGCTCAAAGACCCGCGATACCCCTTTCCGAGCGGCGTTCGCTTGCTCGAGACGACGACGGCGTGGCGGGTGGCTTCACCCATGTGTGACCTCCAATGCGGCGGCCGATCCCCTCCCCCCTCGCGCGGTGAGTACCGGCTCAATAGCCAAGCCGCCGGCGGCGGCGGATATTCCTGAATCTACCAAAGATTCAGCGAAGCGGAAGGTCGACCCGCACGCTGAACTCGGGGTGGACGCGCACCGTGAGCAGCCGGGGTGGTTGCAGGCCCCAGGTGCGTATGTCGAAGTTGCCCTCGCCGACCAATGTCGGCCCCATGGTCAGGTTGAGGCGCCCGGCGGCACCCACGGTCTCCCCGAAGAACGTGATGGTTCCTGAGATGGCGGCACTGTTGGCGTTGACCCGACGGGTGTC
>CAYQZO010000136.1:0-5766 GCA_964421925.1 uncultured Acidimicrobiaceae bacterium | reverse complement strand
TGTCGGCGGCGAGGGAGTCCGGGTCGACGCCCTCGTCACCGGCGATGGCGAGATCGGAGAGCCGTCCCTCGAGATCGAACAGCCGTTGCGCCTCCCTGAGCTCGAAGACGGCCAGCGTGGCACCGGCGAGGTTGTCCTCGGTGCCGAAGTTGGCGATCCCGACGAGGGTGAAGGGCTCCGGTCCTCCGAGGGTCAGCACCGTGACCGTGTCACCGAGGGCAAACCCGGCATCTTCAGCAGTGGCGACGTCGCTGACCACCTCTCCGGGGCTGGTTGGAGGACGGCCGTTGCCGGTCGCGATGTTGAGCGGATTGAGCGCCTCGTCGACCGTCCAGGAGAACCCGAGGGTGGGTGGGCCCTGGCCGCCGATGGCATCGCCCTCGTGGTCGACGAATTGCGCATAGCCCCCCACGCCTCCCTCGGCGACCCGCACCCCGGGGACCGCCCGCACCTGGTCGAGGGTCTCCTCGGGGATCGAGCCCTGATTGGTGAGCTCCATCCCGGCCTCGGGCGGGAGCGGCCTGACGTAGACGTCGACGCCGACGGACACGTCGGTGAAGAGGGCTTCGAACCGGGCATTGATGGTGTCGGTGAACACGAAGCTCGCCGCCACGAAGGCCACGCCGATCACGATGGCGATACCGGTGAGGATCAGCCGCAGCTTGTTCGCCGAGACGCCTTTGATGGCGGCGCGGATCACTCCTGCTCCCCGAGGGTCTTCATCCGGTCGAGGATCGACTCGACGGTGGGGTCGAGGAGCTCGGCGATGCAGTTGCCGTCGTCGAGGAACACGATGCGGTCCGAGTAGCTCGCCGCAATCGGGTCGTGGGTGACCATGACGATGGTCTGGCCAAGGTCGTCGACGGCTTGCCGCATGAAGGAGAGCAGTTCGGCCTCCGCATGAGAGTCGAGGTTGCCGCTCGGCTCGTCGGCGAACACGATGGCCGGCTTGGTGATGAGCGCCCGGGCGGCGGCGACGCGCTGTTGCTGTCCGCCGGAGAGCTCGGCAGGCCGGTGCTTGAGCCGGTCCTCGATGCCGACGGCGGTCACCACCTGGTTGAACCACTCCTCGTCGGGATCCTCGCCGGCGATGGAGAGGGGCAGGTTGATGTTCTCCTCGGCGTTGAGGGTCGGGATCAGGTTGAAGGCCTGGAAGATGAACCCGACCTGTTCCCGGCGCAGGATGGTGAGGTCGCGGTCCTTGAGGGTGCCGAGCTCGGTGTCCCCGATGTGAACGGTCCCGGAGGTGAGGCTGTCGAGGCCGGCGAGGGTGTGCAGCATGGTCGACTTCCCCGACCCGGACGGGCCCATGATCGCCGAGAACTCACCCTGCTTGAACTGCTGGGTGATGCCATCGAGGGCGCGTACCTCGGCATCGCCCTCGCCGTAGATCTTCACTCCGTCCGTCATGCGAGCGGCGATGCCGTTGGTGGTGCCTTCCATGGTCTCCCCTTGGATGCGGTAGCGGTGAGCCGGTAACGCTAGCCCTGCCGACCGTGCTCGGATCTCGGCCAGCGACTGCACTGGTGGCTATTTGCCGGGGGCGCTCGCGGGGGCTCGCCACCCCGACTGCGTGGTCTTGCCTCCTCGGGGCGGGCAGCCATTCGGTCTCCTCTCGCGCCGGGGCCCCGGGACGGGGATCCCGGGGCCCTCGCAGCCGGTTCAGCTGACGCCGAATCCGACCGGGTGACGGTGATGGCGTTCCCGCCACCCGGGGTTCTCATGCAGCGGAGCGAAGCTCCTGTGGAGCGTGTCCGCACTGGTCGAGGATGACCACCCGTCCGATCACCGCAGCCTCGTTGCCGTGGAGGCGGGCACCGGTCCGTACCAGCAGGTGTGCCAGTACGAGGCGGTACCGATGGGTCGGGGATCCGCGAGTGCGGAGTGCCCGCCGCTCCTGGCTCCGCTGAGCGGTCGTGAGCAGGTCGTTCATCCGTGCGTTTCCGAGATCGGTCTTGTACAACATCGTGGTTCTCCCTAGTTCTCGATGTACGCCTGGAGGACCGCCGCGGTCTCGGGGACCACGTCCTCGCGCAGGGCGTACTCCTTCTCGTTTCCGATCAGCACCTTCACCAGCCCTGCGGTTCGCAGCAGCATCAGGTGGTGGTGAAGCGTGGACTTCGATGTGTCGAGCTCTTCGGCGAGCTCGTGCAGCGACGCGGGTCCCGAGGACAGGCGACGCAGGATCCGCAACCGGCGCTCGTCGCCCAACGCTTTGTAGGTCTTGATCAACCAGTTGGGCGGAGCGTCGGGATCGGCGTCCATGTACTCGTCGGCTACCGGGTAGGCCATGATCAGCTGCTCGGGTGTGTCCGTGAAGATCACCCAGGGACGTCCGGTGACGGTGGGGACGAGCAGGATCGGCCGGGTGTAGCCGGCCCGTTCGATGGAGATCCCGTTCGTGGTCAGCTCGACGAGCCGCTCGGCCGACATCCGTTCGGCCATGGCACGGTGGGCGTCGATGTCGCGCTCCAGGATGGAGCGGAACTCGGTCTCGTACTCGGCGAAGGCGTCCTTCTGCACGCCTCGCATGGCGGCGACGATGCGATCGGCGGTCTCCTGGGGCGGGAGCTCGAGAAGACGGCGGATGGTGTCCCGCCAGCGCTTGTGGTCTTCGAACATCGGCGAGGCCAGCAGCTGGTCGAGCGCGTCGGCGTCGCCGGCTGCGGCTGCTTCGAGCAAAGCGGTGTCGGCGCCCGGCGTCTTCAGCTCGACGAGGCGGGTGCGCAGATCCACTGAGTCCATGGACTGGACGTGGTCGATGAACTCGTCGACCGTGCTGCCGTCCGGGAGCTCGGAGAGCACGCTCATCACCGACACCCACACGTCGCCGGCGCCGACCGTCTCCACCGCCTCTGTGGTCTCGGGCGAGAGCTGGGCGGCGAAGTTGGTGAACCAGTCCGGTCCGAGGCCGTACTCCTCGAAGTCCTGCAAGTTCTCGTCGCAGCCGTCGAGCAGCCAGAGGACGACCAGGAGGTCGGCGGCGGAGTGAAGCGCCAACTCGACGACGGGCTCGGTGCTCTTGGGGGCTGTGAAGTCTCGCACTCTGGGTTCCATGGTCTTCCTCTTCCTCCAGGTTCCCTTTCTCTGTTCGAACTTTATCGAACGCCATCATCAATGTCAAGAAGTTTCGTTCTATTCCGAGAAAGATTGCGGTATACAAAGAGATTCGCCCCCCGAGATGGGGGGCGAATCCGATGGAGCTGGAAGCCGGTGGGTCGGGAGGAGACTCAGCGGGCTCCCAGCTGGAGGGTGAGCGAAGGGGCGGCGGCGAAGGACAGGGTGGCGGTGTCCCCCGCGCCGTAGTGGCGCATGGCGCCGAGCATCTGGCTCATGGTGCGCACCTGGATCCCGTCGATGGCGGTGATGACCTGGCCGACGGTGATACCGGCGCCGTCGGCGGCCGATCCCGGGGTCACCTCTTCGACGGTGACCCCGATCGGCGCCACCCCTTCCTCGTCGATGGGCTCGTAGGCGGTGCTCCCCAGGATTCCGAGCAGGGCGTGGGACGCTTCGCCGGTGGCGATGATGTCATCGGCGACCCGGGCCACGATCTCGATGGGGGTGGCGAACCCGATGCCCTCGATGCCGAGCTGGCTGGCGCCGACGGCGGTCGTGATCCCGATCAGGGCGCCGCGCTGATCGACCAGGGCGCCGCCGCTCGACCCGTTGGTGATGGGGGCGTCGGTCTGCAGCATCCCGAAGAGGAAATCCTCCGGACCGGTCTGCACCTCGCGCCCGAAGGCCGAGATCACGCCGACCGACAGCGACGGTCCACCGTCGAGCCCGAGCGGGCTTCCCACCGCCACGGAGGGGGCTCCGATGGCCAATTCGTCGATGGATCCCAGCGTGATCGGGATGAGGTCCGGGGCGGCCACGTCGAGCACGGCGACGTCGGTGACCGGATCCGTTCCCACGACCGCGGCCTCGTACACCCTGCCGTCGGAGAGCACGACCTGCACCGCCGAGGCGCCCTCCACGACGTGGTTGTTGGTGACGATGTGTCTGCCGTCGTACACGACACCTGAACCCGAGGCAGTCTTCACGAACTCACCGTTCTGCAGGCTGCCCACCTCGACGGCGACGACGCTCGGGATCACGGCTTCCCCGACCGCCACCGGGTCGAAGGCGGCGGTGACCAACGGCGCCTGGTTGGTCTCGGGGGCGGTGGTCGCGGGGAGGGTCGTGGTGACCGCGGGTGTTGCGGGCTCGCCGCTTTCCTGGTTATCGAGGACGAGCACGGCTGCGGCACCTCCGGAGAGGGCCCCGATGAGCAGGGCGGCGACGAGGGCGAGTGCCGCCCACCCCCACCGGCGCGGCGGCTGGGGCGGAGGACTGCTCCGCCAGGTGGATGGTTCGAGGCCGAGATTCCGGCTGCTGGTTGTCGTCATGCGGGCTCCCGTGTGTGGACGTCCTACTGGTGAAACGACGCCGAGCCCGGCGATGTTGCTGAGAGGTTGGTAAGAATCAGCTACCAGCTACCAGCTACCAGCTAGGCCTCGGGGAGCAGGGCCAGCTGGCGGGACTGGGCGATGAGCCGGCCGGTGCTGTCCCACACCTCGCCGTCTTCCTCGAGGAGATTGCCGGTGATGAAGCGGGTGGTGAACGCACAGGCCAGCCAGCCATCGGTGACCGGGGCGGCGCGAACGTGCGTGGTCAACTCGATGGTCGGCGTCCATGCCGGTGCGGCGTTGGCGTTGAAGATGGCCGGCGGAAAGCCGTCGACGGCCACCAGCAAGGCGAAGGCGTCCAGCGGCTCGCCGTCGCGCAGGCGGAACCAGCCCCGGATCCTGGGCTCCCTGGGGGCGTCGGTGATGAACGGGATGTCGTCGGGGTGGAGCCGCTCCTCGATCTTGCCAACGAAGGGAGGGGGCAGGGGATCGGCGGGCTCCATGAGCACGCAATCCTCTGGTGGTGGGAGCTTGGGCCGCCCTTCTTCGAAGCGCCGGAGTGCGCTGGATGGCTGCAGCTCCCCGAAGGTGCCCTGCACGGCGGCGATGGGCCGGTCCGGATCGTTGAGCCGCGCCTGGACGGTGGCGAAGCGCCTCCCCGCCTTCAGCAAATCGGTATCGACCGTAACCGGCCCCGGCTTGGCCGGGTTCAGGTAGTGGGCGGTGACCGTCACCGGATGTCGGCGCTCGGCGCGATCGGCCATGGCCCTGGCCGCGATCGACATCAGGTATCCCCCGTTGGGCACGCCGAAGATGTCCCACCCCGATTCGACCGTACCCGAGTACACGTCGCCCATGAGATGGGTGACCGCGGTGGCGGAGGCGAAGGACATGGCGGCCATTCTCGTCGTTCGTGTCTGGAGCCGTCCATACGAGGGTCCCAGACACGAACGACCCCAAGAGCAAGGAAAAGGGGAGCCCTCCCCCGAAGGCTCCCCTTTGCCCAGTTCCTTTCCTACCCCCGCTCGGGTCAGCTACATCCCGTCGTGTCCCCACAAGTGAGGCACACGTAGCACGAGCCGTTGCGAACGGTCATGTGGCCGCACGACGAGCAGGCGGGCGCATCGCCCATCAGCTCGCCGAGCGACGCTTCGGCGGCCACGGTCGCCACCGCTGCGGCCGTCGCCCCCCCGTTGAGGGCAGCGGCCACCGCAGCCCCCGGCCCATCGGAGACTCTGGCTGGTGCCAGCGGTGGCGGCGTGTCGACGATCTCGTTGTCCACGAACTCTGCGGCTGCGACCTGGGCCTCGATGTCGGACTCCATGGCGGCGTCGGTGAGGTCGAGCTGCAGCCCGGCTTCGACCGCCAGGCCTTC
>CAYQZO010000135.1:0-5807 GCA_964421925.1 uncultured Acidimicrobiaceae bacterium | reverse complement strand
AACCGAAGTCATCGCCGCCCGAAACTTCTCCGACGCCCAGCTGCTCGCCGACGGCATCGGGAACGGCCGGGCCGTCGTGCTCGACCTGCGCACCACCGAGCCCGAGATGGTGCGCCGCCTGGTCGACTTCACCTCCGGGCTCACCTACGCCCTCAACGGGAAGATGTCCAAGATCGCCCAGGGCGTGATCCTGGTGACCCCGGCCGGGGTCACCGTTGGAGTCGACGAACTGGATCGCCTGGCCGCAGCCGGCTTGTACAGCGCAAGCTGAGCGATGGACTTCCTGGCCAGTCTCGTCTGCACGGCGCTCAACGTCGTGGTGTGGGTGATCATCATCTGGATCGTCCTCAGCTACGTCGTGTCGTTCGGGCGCCTGCCCTTCGACCACCCGGTTCGCCGGTTCTACGACGCCATGTCCCGCTTCATCGAGCCGGTGATGGCTCCGATTCGACGGGTGATTCCTCCGCTTCGCATCGGAACCGTCGGATTGGATCTCAGCCCGCTGATCCTCATCATCGGGATCGCCTTGGCCCGATCGTTCATCTGTCGTCTGATCCTCTGACCCCGAGGCGCACTGCGGCGTCTCCGATGGCGATGGGCTCACCGTCCGGCTCACCCTCCCGGATGTCGACGGCGAGCACCTCACCGGCGATGAGGCCTCCGTAGTCGGAGAAGGCGCCACGGACGTGGGCATCGCTGCTCGACCACTCGAGCGCGATCCGGTCGGTGACGTCGAGACCGAGGTCGCGGCGCAGGCCCTGGACCCGGTTGACCACCTCACGGGCGATCCCCTCCACGCGCAACTCGTCGTCCAGCGCGGTGTCGAGAGCGACCGTCACCCCTTCGGAAGAGGCGACCACCGTGTTCGGGTGCGGGGTGCGCTCGATGACCACGTCCTGTGCAGTCAGCGGCTCGCCGGCGACGGTGATCTCATTCCCGTCGAGAAGGGACTCCAGGGCAGACGCATCGAGCTCGGCGATGGCCGCCGCTACCTCCTTGGTCCGCTTGCCGAGTCTCGGCCCGAGACGACCGAAATCGGCCTTGGCCGAGAGCGAGACGTGGGCGGACTCGTCGCCGCTCACGTCCACCTCGTGGACGTTGAGCTCTTCGCCGATCAGCCCTGCGTGGGACTCCGCGGCCGCCCTGATCGCAGCGTCGTGGGCGATCACGCTCACCGCGTGGAGCGGCTGACGCACCCGGAGGCCGTTCTGCTTGCGCAGGGCCCGTCCCTGGGTGACGACGGTCCTCACCACCGCCATGTCGGCTTCGAGGCCGGGATCGATGATCCTCTGATCGGCGACGGGGTAGTCGGTGTGGTGCACGCTGACCGGGGCATCCGGGTCGATGGGGGGAACGAGGCCCTGATAGATCTCCTCGGTGATGAAGGGCAGCACCGGCGCCGCAACCCGGGCGAAGGTGGTGAGCACCTCGTACAGCGTGGCGAACGCGGCAAGCTTGTCCGCCTCGTCCTCGCCGCCCCGATGCGCCCAGAACCGGCGGCGGGAGCGGCGGATATACCAGTTGGTGAGGTGGTCGACGAAGCCGATGATGGGCGGGATCACCGCGTAGAGCCGGTACTGCTCCATCTCGCGATTGACGTCGGCGACCAGGCTCTGCAGCACGGAAAGCACCCAGCGATCGATCTCGGGTCGATCGGCGACGGGTGGTGCGGCGGCGAGATCGTCGGCGCTCAAGTCGTCGGCGTCGGCGTAGGTGGTGAAGAACGAGTAGGCGTTCCACAGCGGGAGGAGCACGGTGCGCACGACCTCGCGCACCCCATCCTCGCGGAAGCGGAGGGGATCGGCGCGCAATACCGGAGAGTTGATCAGGTAGGCGCGCATGGCGTCGGCGCCGTACTCGTCGAGGATGTGGGAAGGGTCGGGGAAGTTGCCCAGGCTCTTGGACATCTTGCGGCCGTCCTCGGCGAGCAGCATCCCGGTCACCACGCAGTTCTGAAACGGGGCGGTGTCGAAAATTCCGGTGGAGAGCACGAGCAAGGTGTAGAACCAGCCCCTGGTCTGGTCGAGACCCTCGGCGATGAAGTTGGCCGGGAAGGTGGCCTTGAAGCGTGTCTCGTTCTCGAACGGGTAGTGCACCTGCGAGTAGGGCATCGATCCCGAGTCGAACCAGGTGTCGAGCACCTCGGGGACGCGGACCATCGTGCCCTCGCACTCGGTGCACGGCCAGGTGATGGGGTCGAGGATGTCCTTGTGCAGGTCGTCGGGGCGCTGTCCGGACAGCTCCTCGAGCTCGTCGCGGGTGCCGACGCACACCTGCTCGTCGCACGCGTCGCACTCCCACACCGGGATGGTGGTTCCCCAGAACCGGTTCCTCGAGATCGCCCAATCCCGTGCGTCTTCGAGCCAGTTGCCGAAGCGGGCGGATCCGACGTACTCGGGCACCCAGTGGATCCGGCGGTTGAGCTCCACCATCCGGTCCTTGATCGGCTCCACCGCCACGTACCAGCTCGGGATGGCCTTGTAGATGAGCGGGGTGTCGGTGCGCCAGCAGAAGGGGTAGGCGTGGACGATACGCGTTTGGTGGAAGAGGGCGCCCCGCTCCTTGAGCAGCCGGATGAGCACGGCGTCGGCGTCCTTGACGTGCATGCCCTCGACGTCGGGGACCGCGTCGGTGAAGCGAGCCACCAGGTCGACGGGATCGACGAAGGCCTCGATGCCTGCCGCCCGCAGCGCCTCGAAGTCGGCTTCTCCGTAGGCAGGGGCCATGTGCACGAGGCCGGTCCCCTCATCGGTGGTGACGTCGTCGGAGAGAACGGTGACGAAGGCGCCCCGGTCCCGCTCGTCGAGGAAGTAGTCGAAGGGCGGCTGGTAGCCGATTCCGAGCAGCTCGGCACCGCTCGCGGTGGCGACCACGTCCTGGTCTTCGCCGGCGAACACCGAGTCGAGCCGCTCCCGTGCCACCCACCAGTGCTCACCATCGTTGGCCACACGCACGTACTCGATGTCCTCGCCCACGGCGACGGCCAGGTTGCCGGGAAGCGTCCACGGGGTGGTGGTCCACAGCAGCAGCCGATCGCCGGCCGGGACCGTGTCGTTGCCCTCGGTGACGACCACCGACACCGTGATCGAGGGGTCGTCCACATCCTGGTATCCACCCAGATTGACCTCGAAGTTGGACAGCGGAGTCGCCGCCCCCCACGAGTAGGGAACGACCTTGAAGGTCTTGTACACCAGGCCCCGGTCCCACAGCTGCTTGAACCCCCACCACACCGACTCCATGTAGTCGGGATCCATGGTCTTGTAGTCGTTGTCGAAGTCGACCCAGCGCCCGATCCGGGCGGTGATGTCGTACCAGTCGTCGGTGACGTTGTTCACCTGCTCCCTGGCGGCGGCGTTGAACCGGTCGACACCGAGCTCCTCGACCTCTCGCGGTGAGGTCACCCCGAGCTTCTTCTGGACCTCCATCTCCACGGGGAGGCCGTGGGTGTCCCATCCGAAGCGGCGCTCGACGCGGTGGCCGCGCATCGTCCAGTAGCGGGGAACGATGTCCTTGACCACCCCCTGGAGGATGTGGCCGTAATGCATCGTGCCGGTGGCGAACGGGGGGCCGTCGTAGAAGGTGTACTCCGTGTCGGCCGGGCGCATCTCCACCGAGGTGCGGAAGGCGTCGACCGTATCCCAGAAAGCGAGGATGCGGGCGTCGAGGGCGCGCAGGTCGACCGCAGGATCGACTCTCGGGAACGCTGGGTTGTTGTCGCTCACGGATCCTCCCGGTCGTCGGCCGCTGGGGCCGGGACGGGGTGGACCCGCGGTACCACCCGGCTTGCCGACGTGCGCTGCTCAACACCGCCGCGTCGACCGCTCGTTGCTCCGGTATCGGTGGAGGGCCGTCGAGCTCTACCCCCGGCCGGGCCGGGCTCTGCTCGCCGCTCCGGGGTGATGTCCCGCCGGGCCCCGACACCGGTCTCGCACCATCACCGGATCGCTCTTGTCGGGGGAAGGCCGCCGGGCGCGTCCCCATCGTTGCGTTGAGCGGAGGGTATCAGGTATTCGGTATCAGGTATCAGGAAGCTTGCACCCTGTAGCTTGTTGCTCCTCCTATGTCCTGGATCGAACCACATCCCGAAGGCTCGTTGCTCACCGTCTGGATCGTTCCCGGTGCCTCCCGCTCCGAGATCCAAGGCATCCACGACGGAGCGCTTCGGATACGCGTTTCCGCGCCCGCTGAGGGCGGAAAGGCCAACAAGGCCCTGGTAGCGCTTGTTGCAGAGGCGGTCGGGGGAAAGGTGTCGCTCATTCGGGGAATGTCGAGCCGACGAAAGACCTTGCTATTGCACGGAATCGATGCAGAACGCGGGCGAAGCACCCTGCAATCGGAGAGCTCCTGATTGCCCCGGGCTGGTGCTATCGTCCCGGCGCAACCCGGAGGGCCAATGGTCAGGGAATTGGCCCAGTCGACCCTCGATCGGCTGGGAAAGAAGCTCGCCGCCGAACGAGAGCGGCTCGAAGCGATCCTCGAAGAGGTCGAGCGTCAGCGCGAGGCGGGCCGGCTTGCCGAGTCGGCATCCGAGCACAACGCCGACCCCGGCAACGCAGATGTCGGCTCGCTTGCGTTCGAGAAGGAAATGGACATCTCGGTGGAGCAGAACGCCAAGGAGCTCCTTGAGAAGGTCATCCATGCCCAGGACCGCATGGAGAAGGGCGTGTACGGCATATGCGAAGTAACGGGGAAGGCGATCCCGCTGGCGAGGCTGGAGGCCCTCCCGTACGCGACGACGACGGTGGAAGCAGCCTCTCGGGCCTGAACCTGAAACTGGTGGCGCTTGCGGTCGCGGTCGCCGTCTTCATCATCGACCAGCTCACTAAATGGTGGGCGGTCAACGCCCTCGCCTCCGGTCCGATCGTCATCATCGACGACTTCTTCCGCCTCAACCTCACCTTCAACACCGGAGCGGCCTTCTCCATCTTCTCCCGGGGGGGCCCAATCCTCGGGCTTGTCGTCATCGGCGTGATCGCCCTCATCACCTTCGCGCTCCGCGACGCAGGTCACATCGCCGAGGCGGTGGGGCTCGGCATGGTGCTCGGCGGGGCGGTGGGCAACCTCGCCGACCGGTTGTTCCGCGGGGACGGGCTCATCGATGGAGCGGTGGTCGACTTCATCGACTTCTCCTTCTTCGCCACCTTCAACATGGCAGACGCCGCGGTGACCATCGGGGTCGGTGTGCTCCTGCTGAGCACCTTCCTCCACCGCAGATGACGGACCTCGTGGTCCCCGCCGAGCTGGATGGGGCCAGGGTGGACAAGACGGTCGCCGAGCTGTGCGCGGTGAGCCGGTCGGTGGCCCGGGCTGCGATCGACGCGGGGGAGGTGACGAGGGATGGTGCCAGGCTCCGGCCCTCGGACAAGGTCTCCGCGGGCGACGAGCTTGAGGCCGACATCACCGTCCCGGTCGGGAGCGTCGAAGCCGAGGACGTCGAATTCGAGATCGCATATGAGGACGCCGCAGTTGTCGTGGTGGACAAGCCGGCCGGTCTCGTCGTCCACCCGGGAGCCGGCGTCACCAAGGGAACCCTGGCAAACGGCCTGCTCGCTCGCTACCCCTGGGCCGCCGACCTCGGCGAGGCGCACCGGTGGGGCATCGTCCACCGCTTGGACAAGGACACCTCGGGCCTCCTGCTGGTGGCGAAGACGGGCGAGGCGCACGAGACGTTGCAGGACGACCTGCGCGCTCGCAGGGTCGGCCGCCGATACCGGGTGCTCGTAGCGGGAGGGTTCGACAGCACCACCGGCACCGTCGAGGCCCGGATCGGTCGGGACCCCACGAACCCGACCCGGATGGCCGTAGTC
>CAYQZO010000134.1:0-5853 GCA_964421925.1 uncultured Acidimicrobiaceae bacterium | reverse complement strand
TTCACCTTCACCGGGTGCAGGTGGTACAGGACGTTGTTCATCACCACGTAGGACCGATTGCGCGGCGAGTCCGAATATCCGGCACGGAACGGCGAGCCGGGCCGGAAGATCGCGGTCCACACCTGGCTCTCCCGGATGGTGTCGGTCACGGTGGTGACGACCCCGCTCAGCCCGCCTCCGCCGTCGCCGTTTCCGTTCGCCAAGCTCTCTCCTACTTGTCGTAGCGCACGCCGTAGGCGTACCCGTTCTTGAAGTCGCGCTGCCCGGTGTCGAGCTCCCAGGGTGCGCTGGCGAACTCGAGGGCTTGCTCCGCCAGCGACCCGGAGAACTTACCAAGGCTGATCACCCCGGTGGGGCAGCGGTCGACGCAGAGCGCACAACGGGTGCACTCGTCCTCGTCGACGATGAACACGCCCTGGTTGCCCACCGTCTCCGCCGGATTGTCCACGTTGGCGCCCTCGGCGATGACATCCACCGACAGGTAGTGGATGCACTTCCACGGGCAGATGTCGACACAGCCCTCGCACAGGATGCACTCGGCCTGGTCGATGTGGAGGAACTGCTTCGGCTTCACCGCCGCGGTCAGGTAGGCCCCGTCCACGGCGGCGAGCTGATAGTCGTCCCGCATGGGCGGGATCTCGAACCAGACGTCGGTCTTGGCCATTACTGATCCACCCGGAGGGGTCGACCGTACTCGGAGATCCGCTGCGGCTTGGGCTCGGCCTTCCGGTGCTGGTAGTTCTGCCACAGCACCATGATCACGGCGATGATCACCACGTTGGTCGTGGCGAATCCGGCGACGAGGGCGTCCTTCAGCGTCTCGTAGGAGATGGAGACCTCGTTGCCGAGCACGAGCGCACTCGGGAGGGTGATCAGGATCTTCTGGCCGGTCCATTCCAGCTCGCTCTGCGCCAGCGTCAGCATCTGATTCGGGATCACCCCGAACAGGATGACCATCAGGCCGGTGAACAGGCCGGCGCCGATGGTGGCCCGCGCCCACGTGAGCGGTCGGCCCCACACGAAGGCGAGCGCAGCTCCCGCCAGGGCCAGCATCACCCCGTTGATCGCGATGAATTGGGCGGCCGTGGTCCAGAACCATCCCCGCGGGAACAGGGTGTAGATCTCCTCACCGAGGTCGTTGACGACGTCGGCCTCGGTGGCGTGCACCAGGAAGGAAGCGACGAGGGCGGTGACGAGGCCGATCGCGATGACGGCGAGCCCGATGCCCAACTTCAACCGGTCGCTCAGTGATCCACCTCCAGGTCGGCGTCGATTCTATGCGGCCCGCCCGCGCTCAGGAAATCACTAGGCTTCCGCCCGCCGCGACGGCACCGGAAGACACGACGTGGAGGGAAGCGGGCAGGTGACCGCGGACATCGATCAAACGGAGAGCGCCGCCGAAGGCACCGATCGGGACCAGGGCGCTCGGACCGTCGCCCTGCACCTGACCCTGGCCATCACCTTCTTGCTGGTGGCGGCGATCTCTGCAGTGGTGGCGGCCATCGATCTCGTCTTTCCCGACGTCTTCGACGGGATCCGTCTCCTCTCGTTCGGTGTGCTCACCCCAATGGTGGCGGCTGCGTTTCTCTACGGATGGCTCACGGTCGGCTTCCTCGGCGGCGTGTACTACGTACTGCCCCGGATCTCGAGCCAGCCGCTGCGGGCGACCGGCACCGCCTATGCCTCCGGCGCGCTCGTCTCGGTGGGTGTGGTCGCCGGGATCGTCGGGATCGCCCTCGGCCACAGCGAGGGACGACCGCTGCTCGAGATGCCGCTGTACGCAGACGCCCTCGTGTTCCTCGGCCTCGTGTTCGCCGCCCGGACCGCGACCAAGAACATCGCCCCCTTCCGCAACGCCACCGTTCCCGCCCAGTGGTATCTCCTCGCCGCCACCTGGTGGGCGCCGCTGGTGGTGCTGGTGGGGAACATCCCGGGCATCTCCGGTTTCAGCGGCGCCATGCAGACCAGCTTCTATGCGGCAAGCCTCACCGGATTCTGGTTCGCCGCGGCCGGCATCGGTCTCATCTACTACCTGATCCCCCGCTTGCTCGGTGCACCGCAGATGGCGCCTTCGTCGCTGTCGGCGCTCGGGTTCTGGTCGCTCGCCGTCGTGTGGGCGGCCACCGGGCCGGTCGCCTACGTCTATGGACCCGGTCCCGGGTGGTACGAGACGCTCGGCATCGCCTTCGCCATCGCCCTCTTCGTGCCGGTGCTCGTGATCGTCGCCGACTTCGTCGTGTCCCTGCGCGGGCAGTGGGCCAACCTGGCGGGCCGGGGCTCGCTGCCGTTCATCGTCGGCGGCGCCTTCCTCTTCCTCCTCATCCCGGTCCACACCCTCGTGCTGGCACTGCGCACGTCGAGCGCGGTCGTTTCGCTCACCGAGTGGGTGCCCGCAGGCGACATGCTCGCCTACGGCGGTGCCTTCACCATGTGGCTGTTCGCGCTCTACTACGACGTTCGACTGCGCGGCACTCCGCTCGGCACCGGAGCGGCGTGGCACCTGCGCTTGTCGATGTTGGGCGTGATCATCGCCGTTGCTGCGATGTGGATGGCGGGCGCCGCGACCGGGTTCACCTGGGCCGCAGGCGCCAACAGCACGGAGTACACCTCCTTTGGCGAGGGATGGGTCCAGACCCAGGACGCCCTGGCGCCCTACCTCAGCGCGCGCCTCGTCGGGGCGGCGGTGTTCGCCCTTGCCCAGGTGTGGGGCATTGCAGTGCTCGCCCGTCGCCGCGGCGACCTCGACGCTCCGGCACCGGTCGACGCCGACCCCATCGACCTCGGTATCAGCGGGACGACGGCGAGCCCGTCGTGGGGCAAGCTTCGCTGGGGTGCTGTGGCGCTGTTCGTCGGTGCCTTCCTGGCGACGGTCTTGCTTCCCTCCTTCGACCCGTCGGTCGACGAGGGAACCATCCTCGGGGACCGCTACCGCGTCTATCCCGAGGGGTCGGCGGTCGCCGCCGGCCGCCAGATCTACCTTCAGCAAGGCTGCTACTACTGCCACACGCAGGAGGTGCGTCCGATCGTCACCGACGCCGGCCTCGGTCCGGTCAGCGAGGGCGGCGACTACGTCCACGAGACCCCTGCGATGCTCGGCGTCGAGCGCCTCGGTCCCGACCTGATGCATGTTGGCGAGCGATACGACTTCGCCGGTGTGCTGGTCTCCCGCCTGATCGACCCGCGCGGCTCCCGCTCGTGGTCGATCATGCCTTCGTACGACTACCTGTCCGACGACGAGCTGAACGAGCTCGCCGAGTATCTGCTGTCGCTGAGGTGAGGGATGAGCGAGCCTTTTGACGAACTCGAATCCGAGATCGGCGTCCCGTCCGCCATCTTGGAGCGCTCGGCGAACGCCCGGGCCGAGGCGCAAGGCGTGAGCACCGAAGCGGTGATCGCAGAGTGGACCGGCAGCGAAGCCCCGCCCGCACCGTCCGCTGCACCTGCTGAGCCCGCAGCTGCGGCGCCTGCGACCACAACCGACCTTCCCGCCGCGGCCTCCTTGTCCGGTGAGGCGCTGCTGGAGGCAGCCGCTCAGGCAAAGGGGATCCCGCTGTCGCTCGTCGAGCGATCAGCCCAGGCACGAGCCGATGCCGACGGGGTGCCCGTCGAGGAGGTCATGCGGGGATGGGTGATCGAGGCCGGCCTCGCCGCCGCCGGCGCTGTCGTTGAAGCGGCTCCACCCGCTCCGGCACCCGAGCCCGCTCAACCCGCTCAACCCGCACCGACGGCGGAGCCCGAGGCGACCCCTACCGCGGAACCGAGCGTGGAGGTGCTCGAGCCCACTGCCGAGGTCCCGGAGCCCGTCGCCACCGAGCCCGCCACCGCTGTCCGCTATCCCGGGTGGCTTGCCGCGGCGATGGTCATCATTCCGCTCCTTGCGGTGCTCTACGTGCTCGTGGTCCCCGACCAGCCGAGCTGTGGCAGTGCCGGGCAGCTCGCCATCGACCCCGCCACCGGCGCGGTGGCCAACTGCGACGGCTCACCCTTCGGCCAGTCGGCGGACAACCCCGTCGTGGCCGGCGGCGAGATCTTCGCCTCCAGCTGTGCCGCGTGCCATGGCGCGGGAGGTGAGGGAGTGTCCGCACCGGCGCTGGCCGGCGGGTCGGTACTGGCGACCTTCCCCGAGGGGATGTGCGCGTCGCACATCCAGTGGGTCACCGGTGGATCCGAGGGCTGGCCCGAGGGCACCTACGGCGCCCAGAACAAGCCGGTTCAGGGCGGGATGCCTGCGGCGAGCTCGATCCTCTCCGAGGAGGAGATCACCCAGGTGGTCCTCTACGAGCGAGTGGTGCTCGGAGGCGAAGAACAGGCCGCCGCCGAGGTCGACTGCGGGTATGCCGACGAAGCGGGCGAGCCGGTGGCGGCCCCCTAACCGTTCTTGCGTAACCTCCGGCCATATATGGCCCCTCACAACGCAAGAAAGCTCGGATGAATCCCCAGGTCCTCGTTGTCGGCGGCGGTCCCTCGGGCGCCGCCTCGGCGTACTGGCTGGCCAACAGCGGAGTCGACGTGCTCCTCGTGGAGAAGAAGACCTTCCCGCGTGACAAGGCATGCGGGGACGGTCTCACCCCCCGGGCGGTGCGTCAGCTGATCGACATGGGTTTCGAGTTCTCGGACGACGTGCACAAGATCACCGGGCTGCGGGCGTATGCCGGCGACATCTTCCTGGAGATGCCATGGCCGGAGCACTCCATCTACCCCAACTGGGGGGCGACGCTGCAACGATTCGAGCTCGACGGCCGGGTGACGTCGTTGGCCGAGACCAGGGGCGCCAAGGTGCTGCAGGGGGGCGAGGCCAAGGCCGCCGCCGAGGGCGGCGACCTGGTCGCCGTCGACCTGCACCGAAACGGAGACGACCCGGAGCGGGTCACGCCCCGCTTCGTGGTGATCGCCGACGGTTCCCTGTCGCGTTTCGGGAGGCAGCTTGGCACCGAGCGGCGCCGTGACTACCCCTTCGGGCTGGCGGTGCGGGGATACTGGGAGAGCCCCAACGCCGGGGACGCCTACATCGAGAGCCAGCTCGACATTCGCGACGCCAAGGGCCGCTCCATGCCCGGCTACGGGTGGGTGTTCCCCCTCGGCGACGGCACCGTCAACGTCGGTGCCGGCCTGGTGTCCACCTTCAAGGGGTGGAAGGACGTCAACACCACGGACATCCTCGATGCCTACGTGGCGGGCCTTCCCGACCACTGGGGGATCGAGGGCGACCCGATCGCCAAGCCCATCGGGGGCAAGCTCCCCATGGCCTTCTCGGTCGCTCCCAAGTCGGGGCGGAACTGGGTCGCGGTCGGCGACGCCGCCGGTGCGGTCAACCCCTTCAACGGGGAGGGGATCGACTACGGCTACGAGACGGGCCGGCTCGCCGCCGGCGTGATCGCAGAGGCCCTTGCCTCGGATGACCCGGCGGCGCTTCGCGCCTACGACCGGGCGCTTGACGAGGAGTACGCCGCCTACCAGAAGGTGGCCCGCATCTTCCTCAAGGCCATCGGCAACCCTGCCGTGATGCGCACCCTGGTCACCACCGGCATGAAGTCGCGCACCCTCATGGAGTGGACGCTCAAGGTGATGGCCAACCTCCTCGAACCCGAGGAGCGAGGGATGGCCGAGCACGTCTACTACGCCATCGAGAAGGCAGTGGCCCTGCCGAAGCAGGGGGAGTAGCCGCGCGACTGCCAACCCAGGGCTCGTAGCCGCGCCTGGCGCGGTTACGAGCCCACGGAACGTTCCTCAGCACGAACACCTTCAGGCGCCAGGAAGACGTCGACCACTGGAAGGAAGGCCTGGTCAAGGCGGGGATGCCCGCCTAGCCAGCAGAATCGGTCCGGCGGAGGCAACCTAGACTCCGCGCCGAAT